>NZ_JAXDEQ010000061.1:0-28764 GCF_035065025.1 Pseudomonas sp. YuFO8
CGACGAGTAGTTTTTTCATTCAGCTAACTCCTTGTGGGTACCCGCTTGCGGCGCCCGTTTGGCGCCTGCCAGCGAATGGCCGGCTCATTGATCATTAACGAGAGCTTTTTATTTCCGGGAAAAATGCACAACCAGCTTGTCGCCGACGGTTTGCAGGACCTGCACCAGCACCAGCAGCAACACCACCGTGACCACCATTACATCAGTCTGGAAACGCTGGTAACCGAAGCGGATCGCCAGGTCGCCCAGGCCACCGGCACCGACCACACCGGCCATTGCCGTGTAGGACACCAGTGTAATGGCTGTCACCGTAATCGCCGCGAAGATGCCCGGGCGGGCTTCGGGCAGCAAGGCATTGGTGATGATCTGCCGTGTCGTTGCGCCCATGGCCTGGGTCGCTTCGATGATGCCGCGATCCACTTCACGCAACGCGGTTTCCACCAGTCGCGCGAAGAACGGTGTGGCCCCCACCACCAGCGGCGGGATTGCACCGGCGACGCCGAGGGAAGTGCCGGTGATCAACACGGTGAACGGAATCATCACGATCAGCAGGATGATGAACGGCAGCGAACGCAGAATGTTCACCACCAGGGACAACATCGCGTACACGCCCTTGGCTTCCAGCAACTGACGCGGGCTGCAGAGGAACAGCAGCACACCCAGCGGCAGGCCCAGCAACACGGTGAACAACAGCGAACCGCCGAGCATCAGCAGGGTGTCGCCGGTGGCCAGCCAGATTTCGAACCAGTCGATATTGGCGAAGAAAGTTGTCAGGGCTTCCATTAGCGCAGCACCTCCATGTGGACGTCGGCCGCGGTGAAGCGGGCGAAGGCCGCTTCCATGTCACCGCCGGTCACGGCCAGGGTCAGTTGCCCGTAAGGGATGTCCTTGATGCGGTCGATACGACCGGCCAGGATGCTGTAGTCCACACCGGTTTCCCGAGCGACGGTACCCAGCAGCGGAGCGTAGGTCGCTTCGCCCTGGAAGGTCAGACGCACGATGCGGCCTGGCACGTGAGCGAAGTCGTCGCGCTGTTCGCCTTCGTCGATCTGCTCGTCTTCTTGCACGAAGCGCTTGGTCGTCGGGTGTTTTGGATGCAGGAACACCTCGGCCACCGTGCCTTGCTCGACGATCACGCCAGCATCCATCACCCCGACCTGGTCGCAGACCCGGCGAATCACGTCCATTTCATGGGTGATCAGCACGATGGTCAGCTTCAGCTCGCGATTGATTTCGGCCAGCAGTTGCAGGACCGACGCCGTGGTTTGCGGGTCGAGGGCGCTGGTGGCTTCATCGCACAGGAGGATTTTCGGCTTGGTTGCCAGGGCGCGGGCAATGCCGACGCGCTGCTTCTGGCCGCCGGACAATTGCGCCGGGTACTTGTTGGCGTGGTCGGACAGACCGACCCGGGCCAGCAACTCGGCAACACGCTGATTGATCTCGGCGCGGGACATTTCACCCGCCAGCGTCAGTGGCAGGGCCACGTTGTCGGCAACGGTCTTGGATGCCAGCAGGTTGAAGTGCTGGAAAATCATGCCGACCTGCTGACGGAAACGGCGCAGCCCGTTGGCGTCGAGCGCCGTGACTTCTTCGCCATCCACGATGATCTTGCCGCCACTGGAGTTTTCCAGGCGATTGATCAGACGCAGCAGGGTACTTTTTCCCGCACCGGAATGGCCGATCAGACCAAAAACCTGACCATTCTCTATCGTCAGACTGGTCGGATGCAGGGCGGGAATATCCTTACCGGCGACGCGGTAGGTTTTATGGACGTTTTGAAACTCGATCACGTAGCGAACCTTGTGGGGCGCGTTGGAATAGGATCAGCGGTTAGCCGGGCGCGCATTTTAGCCTGTCCGTATAGCAGTTCTTAGCATTTATTTTGCATTCGACCAGTCATTTGGCAATAACGCGATCAAAGGTCAGATAAAAGGAACGGCGCAAAACAACATCAGTCACTAATAAGGTCACTCGAAAAAAACCCGAGGAGTCTTGCCTGATGAGTACGAAGAAGCCTGCCGCCCCTAAAAGCGCACTGGCCGGGACCGATACCCCGGACCGCAGCAACACCAACACCAAGCTCGATAGCCTGGAAACATTTCGCTCCGACGCCACCGGTCAGGCCTTGCGTACCAATCAAGGCGTGAAGGTGGCAGACAATCAGAACACCTTGAAAGCAGGCGCCCGTGGGCCGTCGCTGCTGGAAGATTTCATCATGCGTGAAAAGATCACGCATTTTGACCATGAGCGCATCCCGGAGCGCATCGTGCATGCCCGCGGCACCGGTGCCCATGGTTTCTTCCAGTCCTACGAGAATCACTCCGTACTGACCAAGGCCGGTTTCCTGCAAGATCCTGCAAAGAAAACGCCGGTGTTCGTGCGTTTTTCTACTGTGCAGGGGCCCCGTGGCTCAGGCGATACCGTACGGGACGTACGCGGTTTCGCCGTGAAGTTTTTCACCGACGAAGGCAACTTCGATCTGGTGGGCAACAACATGCCGGTGTTTTTTATCCAGGACGCCATCAAGTTTCCCGACTTTGTCCACGCAGTAAAACCCGAGCCTCACAACGAAATCCCTACTGGCGGCTCGGCCCACGATACGTTCTGGGACTTTGTCTCGCTGCAACCCGAATCCGCCCACATGGTGATCTGGGCCATGTCCGACCGGGCCATCCCGAAAAGCCTGCGTAGCATGCAAGGCTTCGGCGTGCACACTTTTCGCCTGATCAACGCCGAAGGAAAGTCGCGCTTCGTCAAATTCCACTGGCGCCCTGCCGCCGGGACCTGCTCGCTGGTGTGGGATGAGGCGCAGAAACTGGCGGGCAAGGACACCGACTATCACCGTCGCGATCTCTGGGAAGCCATCGAGATGGGCGACTACCCGGAATGGGAACTGGGCGTACAGGTGATTGAGGAGGAAAACGAACACGCCTTCGATTTCGACATCCTCGACCCCACCAAGCTGATTCCTGAAGAGCTCGTGCCTATTACGCCGCTGGGAAAAATGACGCTCAACCGCAACCCAGACAATTTCTTCGCCGAAACCGAGCAGGTGGCTTTCTGCCCGGGGCACATCGTGCCCGGGATCGACTTCTCCAACGATCCGCTGCTGCAAGGTCGGCTGTTTTCCTACACCGACACGCAGATCAGCCGACTCGGTGGGCCGAACTTTCACGAAATCCCGATCAACCGTCCGGTAGCCCCCTTCCACAACGGCCAGCGTGATGCGTTGCATCGCACCACCATCGACAAGGGGCGCGCGTCCTACGAACCGAACTCGATCGATGGCGGCTGGCCGAAAGAGACGCCCGCGGCCGCACAGGATGGCGGCTTCGAGAGTTACCAGGAGCGCATCGACGCCAACAAGATTCGTCAGCGCAGCGAGTCATTCGGCGACCACTTCTCCCAGGCTCGGCTGTTTTTCCACAGCATGAGCAAGCACGAGCAGGAGCACATCATTTCGGCGTACAGCTTTGAGCTGGGCAAGGTCGAACGGGAATTCATCCGCGCACGCGAGGTGAACGAGATCCTGGCCAACATCGATCTGGAACTGGCCAAGCGCGTGGCGCAAAACCTTGGCCTGCCGGCACCCAAAGCCGGAACGGTCGACGTACCGAAGATCTCGTTGGATCGTTCGCCAGCCCTGAGCCAGGCCAACTTGCTGCCGGGGGACATCAAGACCCGAAAAGTGGCGATTCTCGCGGCCAACGGCGTCGATGGCAATGCGGTCGATGCGATGAAAAAAGCCCTGGAAGCCGAAGGTGCACACGCCAAACTGCTCGGGCCCACCTCGGCGCCGGTCACCACTGCTGACGGCAAGATGCTGCCGGTGGATGCGTCGATGGAGGGCTTGCCGTCCATTGCGTTCGATGCGGTATTCGTGCCCGGAGGCGCGGCCTCGATCAAGGCGCTGAGCACCGACGGCGTGGCGTTGCATTATCTGCTTGAAGCCTACAAACACTTGAAGGCAATTGCCCTGCACGGCGAGGCGAAGCAACTGCTGGATGTGTTGAAACTGGAGGCTGATGCGGGATTGATCGTGGGAGCGGACGGCAAGTTGGCCAAGCCGTTTTTTGCGGCGATCGGCCAGCATCGGGTTTGGGACAGGGAGCCTAAGGCTAAAGCGATTCCGGCCTGACCCCTTCGCGAGCAAGCCCGCTCCTACATTGGATTCGTGACCGACACGGAACCAATGTGGGAGCGGGCTTGCTCGCGAAGCTTTTTACGGTTTGCGAGGGCTCAAGACCATCTGCGCCGGAACGCTGCGAATGATCTGCCGCTCCAGATTCAAATCAAACTGCGGATCGAGCTTTTTCACCCGCTTGGTCAGCAAGTTAGCCAACCATGGGTAATCATCGGTACGCGGCGCCTGAATGCTCACATCACACTGAAAATTCACCACATCGGCGGCGATAGCGTCCAGTTGGCGACGTAGTTTGGCCATATCATTGATATTCAACGCAACCGTCGTGCTCTCCGCCGTCAGGTCGATGACCTTGGCTTTTGGCTGGGCTTCGGCGGCTTTCAGCGCTGCTTCGGCTTTTTCCAGTTCAGCCTTGCGGGCCTCGGCGATGGCGCCATTGACCCCGCCGGTCAGTGCCGGCGCCTTGGGCATCAGCACACGGGCTCGGCTCAGGGCGGTGGCGGCGGCGTTCACATCGCCTTTTTGCAACACGATCTGGCTGCGCAGCAGATAGGCTTCGGCCAGCTGACGCTGATATTGCTCAAGGGATTGATCGTTGGGTGAATCGGCCTGCAATGCCGCCAACTGACCCTCGGCCGTGGCCAGTTCGCTGCTGGCCAGACTTTGTTCCAGCTGTGCAATGGCCGTAGCCCGCGCATCCGGAACCTCGGGGGCCGGTGGCGTGCTTTGGCAGGCGCCCAGCAGCAAAGAAAATGCGACAAGGAGCAGATAACGGGAGGCGAACGACTTCATTCCTGCGACTCTCTATTTGCGCAAAAAACGAGCAAGTCTACACCCCTCGACGGGGCAGAACAAAACTCAGCAGAAACAGCGCGGCGGCTGTCACTACGATCGATGGGCCCGCCGGGGTGTCCTTGAACCAGGACATCGCCAATCCGCCACATACGGCGAGTACGCCCAGCAGGCTCGCACCCAGTGCCATTTGCTCCGGTGAGCGGGCGTGCCGTTGTGCCGCAGCCGCCGGAATGATCAACAACGACGTGATCAGCAACACGCCGACGATTTTCATCGCCACCGCAATCACCACGGCGATCAACAGCATCAGCGCCAGGCGCAAACCCGCCACCGGCAGCCCTTCGACCCTCGCCAACTCTTCGTGCACAGTGATTGCCAGCAATGGCCGCCACAACGTCACCAGCAACGCCAGCACCGCCGCGCTACCCCCGAGGATCCACGCCAGATCGGTCGGACTGATCGCCAGCAAGTCACCGAACAGATAGGCCATCAGGTCGATCCGCACTTCGTGCATGAAGCTTAGTACCACCAGGCCTAAAGAGAGGGTGCTGGGTGCGAGAATTCCCAAAAGCGTGTCGGAGGCCAGCGGCTGGCGTTGTTGCAAGGTCACCAGCAACACCGCCAGCAACAAGCAGCCGACGGTCACGGCCACGGTCGGGCTGACATCCAGCAGAAAACCCAGCGCCACGCCGAGCAATGCCGCGTGAGACAGGGTGTCGCCGAAATAGGCCATGCGCCGCCAGACCACGAAGGAACCCAAGGGGCCCGCCACAACCGCCAGGGCCAGACCTGCAAGCAGGGCGTAGAGCAGAAAATCAGCCATGCTTGCAGCTATCTCCATGAACATGGGTATGGCCCGAGGGGGGCGCCTTGACCACCGAGCCGTGCAAATCGTGGGCGTGGTCGTGATGGTGGTGATAAATCGCCAGGCTTTGTGCGTTTTTTCCGAATAGTTCGACGAAGGCCGGATCGCCGCTGACCTGCTCGGGGTGGCCGGAGCAGCAGACATGGCGATTCAGGCAAACCACCTGGTCCGTGGTGCTCATCACCAGGTGCAGATCGTGAGAAACCATCAACACGCCGCAGCCGTGACGGTCTCGCAGGCGGGTGATCAGGCTATAGAGTTCTGCCTGACCGGCCACGTCGACGCCTTGGACCGGTTCGTCGAGCACCAGCAATTGCGGCTCGCGCAACAAGGCCCGGGCCAACAGGACGCGCTGCATTTCACCGCCGGAAACACTTTGCACGGGGCTATCGATCACCTGTTCGGCGCCGACTTCCTTGAGCGCGGCCAAGGCCATCGCCCGGTCCACACCCGGCACCAGGCGTAGGAAGCGCAGGACCGAGAGCGGCAGGGTCGGATCGACATGCAGTTTTTGCGGCATGTAGCCCACCCGCAGTTTCGGCTTGCGCCAGACGCTGCCGCTGTCGGGTTTCAGCAGGCCGAGCACGGCACGCACCAGAGTGGTCTTGCCGGCGCCATTGGGGCCGATCAGGGTCACGATCTGCCCTGGTTCGACGCTCAATTCGATGTTATCCAGCACAGGTTGGCCGGCAAAGGTGACGGCAACCTGCTCGAGGCGGATCAGCGCGTTACTCATCAGGCCCCCTGGCAACCCGAACAGAGACCGATCACTTCAACGGTCTGGCCTTCGACGACAAACCCGACGTCCCTGGCGCTGGCGATGATCGCGTCGCTGATGGATTTCTGTTCGAGTTCGATGGCAGCGTGGCATTCACGGCAGATCAGGAACTGGCCCTGGTGGGCGTGCGCCGGGTGATTGCAGCCAATGAAGGCATTGAGCGAGGAGATGCGGTGTACCAGACCGTTTTCCAAAAGGAAGTCCAGCGCGCGGTAGACCGTGGGGGGTGCAGCCCGGCGCCCGTCCTGCTCACTGAGGACCGCGAGAATGTCGTAGGCCCCCAGCGGTTTATGGCTTTGCCACACCAGTTCCAGCACCCGCCGACGCAACGCGGTCAGGCGCAAGCCCTTGCGTGCGCACAAGGCATCGGCCTCAGACAGAGCGCTGTGAACGCAATGAGAGTGGTCGTGGGGACGACTTGCAATCGGTGTTTTAGGCATGAGCGGCGACGAATTTTGTGAGAGACGTTATTATATTACCCGTTCTCGCCTCTTCGAGTGGTCATCGTGTCCCGACTTTTTTCCATCTTTGTCGCTTTTTTCGCAAGTTTCCTGCTGCTCGGTTCGGCGCAAGCTGAGGTCAAGGTCCTCACCAGCATCAAGCCGCTACAGCTGATCGCCGCTGCCGTACAGGACGGCGTGGCGATTCCGGAAGTCCTGCTACCACCCGGCGCCTCGCCGCATAACTATGCCCTGCGCCCGTCCGACGTACGGAAGGTGCAATCGGTGGATCTGCTGTACTGGATCGGTCCGGACATGGAAGGTTTCATGCCGCGAGTGCTCAATGGTCGTACCTTGCCGAGCGTTGCCGTGCAGGACCTGCCTGGCCTGAAACTGCGACATTTCGCCGAGGACAACCACTCCCATGCCGAAGAAACCGACGAACATGACCACGACCATCGCCCAGGTACTCTGGATGCGCATTTGTGGTTATCGCCGGTCAACGCCCGGGTCATCGCGGCGAAAATGGCCGCGGATCTGAGTGCCGCCGATTCCGCCAACGCGGCGCGCTACCAGAGCAACCTCAAGGCCTTTGATGAGCGCCTGGACGCGTTGGATGCACGCTTGAAGCAACGTCTGGCGGGTGTTGAAGGCAAACCTTACTTCGTATTCCACGAGGCTTTCGACTACTTCGAAGACGCCTACGGCCTCAAGCACGCCGGCGTGTTCAGCGTCGCGGCCGAAGTGCAGCCCGGCGCCCAGCACGTCGCGGCGATGCGCGCGCGGTTGCAGGAAGTCGGCAAGACCTGCGTATTCAGCGAACCGCCGCTACGCCCACGCCTGGCGGAAACCCTGGTGGCGGGCCTGCCGGTGAAACTGGCGGAACTGGATGCGCTGGGCGGGTATACGCCGGCGACTGCCCAGGGGTATGAGCAGGTGCTGGAGAAGTTGGGGAATGATTTGGCGGGATGCCTGGAGTCGTTGTAATTCGAAAACTGCGTCGCCCCATTCGCGAGCAAGCCCGCTCCCACATTGGACCGAGTGCTTCCAGATGGAACGCGGCCCTATGTGGGAGCGGGCTTGCTCGCGAAGATTTTAAAGGGCGAACGGCAACGGTGTATTGACCTTCTGCCGCTGCGCCAACCGCAGCTCGAACTCCATCGGATCGTGGATCAACACGTCCTGCCCGGCAAAAGACTCCGCCGCGATCAAGCGCGACAACCAGAAGCGTACGCACGCCACCCGCAGCATGGTCGGCCACAACTCGGCTTCGGCCGCGGTGAAAGGACGCAATGCGGCGTAAGCACCCAGCAACGCCCGCGCCCGTGGCCCGTCGATCAAGCCGTCATCGTCGGAGCACCAGTCGTTCAAGGCAATCGCCACGTCGTAGAGCATCGGCCCCGAGCAGGCGTTGTAGAAATCGATCAGCCCGGTCAGGTGTGTGCCTTCGAACATCGCGTTATCGCGGAACAGGTCGGCGTGGATGTTGGCCCGTGGCAACGCGAGGATTTTCTCTTTCTGCTCGGTGATTTCTTCCAGTGCCCGTTGCAACAGATCTTTCTGCTGCGGTTTGAGGTGCGAAAGAAACTGCGTGCCTTCTTCCTGCATCCAGTCCAGGCCACGATCGGTCTTGCGCTTGATCATGTTGGCCTGGGTCGCCAGGTGCAGGTGCGCCAGCAACTCACCCACTTGGCTGCAATGCTGCGCATTGGCTTGCTTGATGTGCTTGCCGGCCAGGCGCGGTTGCAACAGCGCAGGCTTGCCGGCCAGTTCGCGCAGGGCCACGCCGTCGGTGGTACGCAGGGCGTAAGGCACCGGCAGGTCGGCCTGGTGCAGCACGTCGAGCAATTCGATGAAGAATGGCATCTCCTGCACCGGGCCACGCTCGATCAGGGTCAGGACGAATTCGCCCTGCTCCAGGCTGATAAAGAAATTGGTGTTTTCGCTACCGGCGGCAATCCCCTGGAAATCAAGCAGGCGGCCGAGGCCATAAGGGGCGAGAAAAGCTTCCAGCTCGGGCCGAGCCAGGGGGGTAAACACAGACATGGTTAAAACTGCCAGTACGAGGCGTTGCTCTTGAGCCAACGCCGGTTGAAATTAAGAAACTACTTCCACTCGAAGATCTTCCACGACGGTATCAGCATATCCGGCTGATCCGAGCGGATGAAGTTTGCATCGGTCCCGTCTGCGCGCACCAGGAAATAAGGCGGTGCGCCCTTCGGCGTAACCTTGATCGCATACAGGAAACCGTTCTGGCGGTATTCCTGGATGACCTTGTCGCCTTCCGTGCGGATCGTAACTTCCGGCTCAGGTGTCGGCGCATCGTCCGCCGCCATGACGGCCAACGGTGTGATTGCAAACAAGCCAGCCAGCAACAGGCGATTTAGTGTGCGCATGATAACCTTGTCCCTTTGTCGTCAACGGTCCCGCTATTCTAGCGCCGGACCCGCCGAAAAGGTTGATCCTGCTCATGAGCCAAGCCCCCCTCGTCCTGGTGGACGGTTCTTCTTACCTGTACCGCGCCTTTCACGCGCTGCCACCGCTGACCACGTCCAAAGGCCTGCCGACCGGCGCCGTCAAGGGCGTGTTGAACATGCTCAAGAGTCTGCGCAAGCAGTACCCGGACAGTCCCTTCGCCGTGGTGTTCGACGCCAAGGGTGGGACGTTTCGCGATGACATGTACGCCGAATACAAGGCCAACCGGCCGAGCATGCCCGACGACATGCGCGTGCAGATCGAGCCCCTGCATCAAAGCGTGATCGCCCTGGGCTTCCCGCTGTTGTGCGTCGAAGGCGTCGAGGCCGATGACGTGATCGGCACGCTGGCCCGCAGCAGCGCGGCGGCCGATCGCCCGGTGGTCATCTCCACCGGCGACAAGGACATGGCGCAACTGGTCGACGGCCACATTACCTTGGTCAATACCATGACCGGTAGCAGCATGGACGTAGAGGGCGTGAAGGAGAAATTCGGCGTCGCTCCCGAGCAGATCATCGACTATCTGGCACTCATGGGCGATTCTTCCGACAACATTCCGGGCGTTCCTGGAATAGGCCCAAAAACCGCTTCCGGCCTGCTGGTGGGCGTGAATGGCGGCCTGACCGAGCTCTACGCGCAGCTCGACATCGTCCCGACCCTGCCGATCCGTGGTGCCAAGACCCTGCCGGCCAAGCTCGAAGAGCACAAGGAGATGGCCTTCCTCTCCTATCAACTGGCGACCATCAAGGTCGATGTACCGTTGGACATCGGTCTCGATGACCTGCAGATGGGCGCGGAAGATCCGGCCAAACTCTACGAGCTCTACACCCTGCTGGAATTCAAGAGCTGGCTGAACGATCTTGATCGGGACGCCAAACGTCTTGAACTGAGCAGTGCTGCCGCCGAGCCTGCGCCGGCTGCAGACCTGTTCAGCGCATCCGAGGCTGAGGTCGAGACACCGGCCGCCGCCCCTGAGGCCGCTTATGAAACCATCCTTGATCAGGCCCGTTTCGACGTCTGGCTGGAAAAACTCAACAGCGCCAAGCTGTTCGCCTTCGACACCGAAACCACCGGCATCGATGCGCAACAGGCGCAGCTGGTAGGCCTGTCGTTCGCCGTGCAGGCCAACGAAGCCGCCTACATTCCGCTGACCCATTCCTACATCGGCGTGCCAGAACAACTGGACCGCGACACTGTGCTGCGCGCCCTCAAGCCAATTCTGGAAGACCCGAACAAGCTCAAGGTCGGCCAGCACGCCAAGTTCGACATGAACATCCTGGCCAACTGCGCCATCGGTGGCGATCAGGCCAACGGCATCACCGTGCGCGGCATTGCCTTCGATACCATGCTTGAGTCCTACGTGCTCAACTCCACGGCCACTCGCCACGACATGGACAGCCTGGCGTTGAAATACCTGGATCACACCACGGTGAGTTTCCAGGACATTGCCGGCAAAGGCGCCAAGCAGCTGACGTTCGACCAGATTGCCCTCGAGCAGGCCGGCCCGTACGCCGCCGAGGACGCCGATATCACCCTGCGCCTGCATCAGGCGCTGTTCGAGAAGCTCAACGCCATTCCGAGCCTGGCCAGCGTCCTGACCGACATCGAAATCCCGTTGGTGCCGGTGCTGGCGCGTATCGAACGCCAGGGCGCGTTCGTGGATGCCGCGCTGCTCGGCGTGCAAAGCATCGAACTGGGCGACAAGATGGTGGCGCTGGAGCGTGAAGCCTTCGAGATCGCCGGTGAGGAATTCAACCTGGGTTCGCCCAAGCAGCTCGGCGTCATTCTCTACGAGAAGCTCGGCCTGCCCGTGCTGAAGAAGACCGCCAAGGGCCAGCCGTCCACCGCCGAAGAAGTGCTGGCCAAACTGGCCGAGGACGACTACCGGCTGCCGAAAGTGCTCATGGAATACCGTTCCATGAGCAAGCTCAAGAGCACCTACACCGACCGTCTACCGGAACAGATCAATCCGCGTACCGGCCGCATTCACACTTCATATCACCAGGCCGTTGCATCCACCGGGCGCCTGTCCTCCAGCGATCCGAACCTGCAGAACATCCCGGTGCGCACGGCTGAAGGGCGGCGCATCCGCCAGGCCTTCGTCGCCCCGACCGGCTACAAGCTGCTGGCTGCCGACTATTCGCAGATCGAACTGCGGATCATGGCGCACCTGTCCCGCGATGAAGGCCTGATGAATGCCTTCCGTCACAACCTGGACGTGCACACCGCAACCGCCGCCGAAGTGTTCAAGGTCGAACTCACTGACGTGACCTCCGACCAGCGCCGCAGCGCCAAGGCGATCAACTTCGGCCTGATCTACGGCATGGGCGCGCAGAAACTCGGCAAGGACATCGGTGTCGATACCAAGACGGCCAAGGCCTATATCGATACCTACTTCGCCCGTTACCCCGGAGTTCGCGAGTACATGGACCGCACCCGCGCCCAGGCCGCGGATCAAGGCTATGTGGAAACCTTCTTCGGGCGCCGGCTGTACCTGCCGGAGATCAATTCGAACAAGCCGCAGGAGCGTGCAGCCGCCGAACGCACGGCCATCAACGCACCGATGCAAGGCACGGCCGCCGACATCATCAAGAAAGCCATGGTCGCTGTGGATAACTGGCTGACCAGCTCCGGCCTCGACGCCAAGGTCATCCTGCAGGTGCACGATGAATTGGTGCTGGAGGTGCGTGAAGATCTGGTCGAGCAGGTCAGCGAAGAGATTCGCCTGCACATGAGCGGCGCGGCGAAACTGGATGTGCCATTGCTGGTCGAGGTCGGGGTGGGCAATAACTGGGATGAGGCGCACTGAGTCGCCGATGCTGCTGCGGCATGATGCCGCGGCAGACTGCGCAAACGCTGCTTAGTCCAAAAGGCGCTTGGGGTTATTCCAAAGCGCGCGAAAAAAAATTGAACTAATTCTGCTTCCAGCCACTCAGATTTACTGAATGGCTGGTGAAGCCCTTCGATGCTCCTATGTTGTGTTAAGTGTTGGCAGATATCTGGACCCCGCCCTAGCGGTCTAGAACTTGAACCCCGGAACTTCCCCCTCCCCATTGAAGTCCGGGGTTTTTTTTGCCTGTAGAAAACTGCCTGCTGCGATCAAGCCGCACTGGCCTGACCGCACTTCAGACTATTTTTTACACACTTATCCGGTGACTTCTTCGGCGCCCTTGTCCGCCAGTTCCATCCAGCCTGCCAATACAGTGTAGGCGTCTTCCAGGCCCATGCGTTTGGGCGCCGAAAACAACTGGATCGTCACGGCATCGCCCCAACCCTTGCGGATTTCCGACTGCACCTTGAGCAGCGTGTTCTTGGCCGCGCCGTAGGTCAGCTTGTCCGCCTTGGTCAGCAGGATGTGCATCGGCATGCCGGCGGCAACGGCCCAATCGAGCATCAGCAGGTCGAAGTCGGTCATCGGGTGACGGATGTCCATCATCAGGATCAGTCCCTTCAAACTCTCGCGACCACCCAGGTAGGCCTCGAGGTGACGCTGCCAGTGTTGCTTGAGTGGGATCGGTACTTTTGCATAACCGTAGCCCGGCAGGTCGACCAGACGGCGTTCATCGTCTAGCTTGAAGAAGTTCAAGAGTTGCGTGCGCCCCGGGGTTTTCGAGGTGCGCGCCAGGCTGGCATGCGTCAGGGTGTTCAGGGCACTGGACTTGCCGGCGTTGGAACGCCCGGCGAAGGCGACTTCGAAGCCTTCGTCATCCGGACATTGGTCGACTTTGGCGGCGCTGAGCATGAAGGTGGACTGTTGGCACAGACCGAGGATGGGATTCTTGAGTTGCATGGGATTTCCGATGTGGGCGGCGCCAGGAATAGGTGCGGCAAGCAGTGTCGCTTCCGTTTCAGTGACGCCAGTATATAATGCCGCAGATTTTGTGTGCGCTTTGTCCCGACGCAGGATGAAGTTCACGAGAGCGACAGACCTTGATTGCGCACTAGAACGCAGATCGCTCTCAACCCTGAAAAGGTCGTTTTATGACGAAATGGCTGCTAGCTGCCGCAATCCTGATGCCGCTTTACAGTGCGCAGGCTACACAGGATCCGGAAGCTGTGTACAACCGTGTTTGTGGTGCCTGTCATTCCGGCCAACTACCCATGGCGCCCCGCAAGGGCGATCAGGAAGCTTGGACGCCGAGGTTGGCGAAAGGTATGGAGACGCTGGTGCAACACGTGACCCAGGGTTTCAAGGCGATGCCGCCGCGTGGTTTGTGCATGGACTGCAGTGCCGAGGATTACCAAGCCATCATCCACTGGATGAGCGAGTAAACCCGGTCCATAACTTAACCCTTAGCCGTAGTTGGATTAGCTGATGAACAAATTGATCGTGAGTCTGCTGTTGACCGTGGGGATCTCCGGCATTGCCCATGCTGCAGGTGAGCCAGTCAAACCTGGTGACGCCGCCGCAGGCCAGGCAAAAGCCGCCGTATGTGGCGCCTGTCATGGCCCGGATGGCAACAGCATGGCGCCTAACTTTCCAAAACTGGCAGGCCAGGGCGAACGCTACCTGACCAAGCAGTTGCACGACATCAAGTCGGGCAAGCGCACCGTTCTGGAAATGACTGGCCTGCTGACCAACCTGAGCGACCAGGACCTGGCGGACATCGCGGCCTACTTCGCCAGCCAGAAGGGCAGCGTCGGCGCCGCCGACCCGAAAGTCGTGTCACGCGGTGAAGCACTGTTCCGCGGCGGTGATCTGGCCAAGGGCTTGCCATCGTGCACCGGCTGCCACTCGCCAAACGGCGCGGGCAACGCAGCCGCCGGCTTCCCGCACCTGGGCGGTCAACACGCTCAATATATCGCCAAGCAGCTCACTGACTTCCGCAAGGAAGAAGGTGGCCGCAATAACGACGGCGATACCAAACCGATGCAGAGCATTGCCAAAAAGCTGAGCGACGAAGACATCGCGGCAGTGTCCAGCTACATCCAGGGCCTGCACTAAGACCGGTGAATCGGGCGTTGATCGGGATCTTCAACTCCTGCAACGTTAACGCTCCATTAATCCGTCGCAGCAAGTATAAAAAGGGTGGCCTTGGCCGCCCTTTTTTGTGGCCGCTGCCGTTACACTACAGAACTCAGGCCCGCCATGATCTGTCTTAATCCAGGTCCCGCGAGGCGAAAAAATTTGTCCAGGAGTAAAGCATGCGTAATCTGATCATCAGCGCCGTTTTTGCCGCTGCCAGCCTGCTCGGCATGACTGCCCAAGCCGCTGAAGCCCCCGCCGCACCTTACGTCGAGCTGAGCAATCCGGTGCCGGTCGCCGTGCCTGGCAAGATCGAAGTGGTGGAGCTGTTCTGGTACGGTTGCCCGCACTGCTACAAATTTGAACCGGTGATCAATCCCTGGGTGGAAAAACTTCCATCCGACGTGAATTTCAAGCGTATCCCGGCAATGTTCGGCGGCCCTTGGGATGCTCACGGTCAAATGTTCCTGACCCTCGAATCCATGGGTGTCGAGCATAAGGTTCATGCTGCGGTGTTCAAGGCGATTCAGGAAGAACACAAAAAATTGACTACCCCGGATGAGATGGCCGAATTCCTGGTCACCCAAGGCGTAGACAAGGATAAATTCCTCGCCACCTTCAATTCCTTTGCCATCAAGGGCCAGGTCGTTCAAGCCCGTGAACTTGCCAAGAAATATGAAATCACCGGCGTACCAACCATGATCGTCAATGGTAAGTACCGTTTTGACATCGGCTCTGCCGGCGGTGCCGAACAAGCCCTGCAACTGGCCGATAAACTGGTCGACCAAGAGCGAGCGGCTAACAAGGCTGCCGCCAACTAAGCGAGGCGCCTGCCATGCGCCGCTGGGGAACCGAACGTGTCGTTGGCCTGCATGATCCGCAGGTCAACGAGCATCACCTGGAATCGACGGGCCTGCCCGCAGACAGCCGTCTGCGCTTGCTCAGCTTCAATATCCAGGTCGGTATCAGCACCGAGCGGTATCGGCATTACCTGACCCGGGGCTGGCAACATCTGTTGCCGCATACCGGGCGTGCGGACAATCTGCAAAAAATCGGCAATCTGCTGGGCGACTTCGATCTGGTCGCCCTGCAGGAAGTCGATGGCGGCAGCCTGCGCTCAGGCTACGTCAATCAAGTCGAACACCTGGCCCAGCTCGGTGCCTTCCCCTACTGGTATCAACAGCTCAATCGCAATCTCGGTCGCCTGGGCCAGCACAGCAACGGTGTGCTCAGTCGCCTGCGTCCGTGGGCGATCGAGGACCATCCACTGCCGGGGCCGAAAGGTCGCGGGGCGATTCTGGTGCGCTTCGGCGAAGGTCCGGAAGCACTGGTGGTGGTCATGATGCACCTGGCACTTGGCGCTCGTACCCGCAGCCTGCAACTGGCTTACATCCGCGAGCTGATCGGTGGCTACAAGCACCAGGTATTGATGGGTGACATGAACACCCACGCCAGTGACCTGCTGCAAAACTCTCCATTGCGCGACCTCGGCCTACTGGCCCCGCAACTGGATGCGACATTCCCCAGCTGGCGCCCGCAGCGCTGCCTGGACCATATTCTACTGAGCCCGAGCCTGACCCTGGAAAAGGTCGAGGTGCTGGCGCAACCCATTTCCGATCACCTGCCGGTCGCGGTAGAGATTCGTCTGCCGGGTTCGCTCACGGCCGATGCATTGCCCGCGTTGAGTCCTGCCCCCCCGCGGAACCCATGAATGAGCGAAGAAGCACAGCGCTGGAAAGAGAAGTACCTGCAAAGCATCGAACAACAGGAAAAGCTCGAACGTCGCTGGGACGCCCGGCTCGACCTGCTGCGCCGGGGCCTGGTGCGCAGCACGCTGGCAGCGGAAGGCACCGACCGCGTCGTTGACCAATGCATGAAGGAGATGCGCGAAGTCGTGCGCACCGACGACATGGACGCCGGTCTTGCCGCCCTGCTGCCTCGCCTGGAAAAAGCCGTACTCGACTCCGAGCAGCGCCGGGAAACCCGGATCAACCAGACCAGCGCCGCCCTCAACGCCCTGGTCACGCAGCTGCAGACATTGCCTCTGCCCCGGGAAGTGAGCCGCCCCCTCAAGCACTTCGCCAAGCAACTGGATAGCCGTGTCAGCCAGGCGCGTGAGATCCCGTTGCTGCTCGGCGAACTGAGCGGGCTGCAAGGCAAGGCCCTGAGCCAACTGGAGAGCCCGGCGGAACCCGAACGCCCTGGCCTGTTGCAGCGGCTGTTCGGTCAACGTGAAGCCGAAGAAGCCATACCCGCACAACAGGTACTTTTCGCGCACACGGGCGAAAACGTTTTGGCGCCTGTGGTCGCGCCCCCGCCAGTCATTGCTGACACCGCGCCGCAGGCGACTCCGGACATTCCGGCTGCAACCCAGCCTGAAGCTGTTGCGCCAACCCTTGAGGCGCAGCAAGCGCCTGTCAAACCCGTACCTCAGACTGAACAGGCACTCAATCCCGACGAATTGAGCCCGGCGCTGTTGCTCGACACCCTGCCGCTGCCCGCGCCCATGGCCCAGGCCCTGGCAGCCATCGATCCGCAGCAGCCCGAGCAAGACATGCTCTACGCCCTGCCCGACTCGCCCGAACCGTCCTACAGTTCTGTGGCCAAACACATCGAAGACACCCTGTTGGGCTTGCTCGACGACCTGACTCTACCCGAGCGTCATCGTCCACAAGCCGAATCGATGCGTGAACGTCTGAAAAATGGCTTGAACTGGTACGAGTTGCTACCGATTCTCGATGATCTGGCGACGTTGATGCTGGCCATCTCCGACAGTGGCCAACATGAATTCGAAGCCTATCTGCAGCGGCTCAATGAACGCCTGGAATCGTTCCAGAGCAACCTGCAGGCCGCCAGCGCCGGCCATGCCGACAGCCGATCCGCCGCCCATGCGATGGACACGCAGATTCGCGAACAGGTCGACGGCTTACAGAGCAGCGTGCAGGAAGCGGCCGACCTGGATGACCTCAAGCACGTCCTGGAGAACCATCTGGAAGGCTTGCTCGGCACCATGGACCAGCACCGCCAGCAGCGCGACGAGCGCGAGCAGGAGGTGGCAGCCCGCCTGCACAGCCTGGCCGAACGGGTTGCGCACATGGAACAGGAAGCCCAGGGCTTTCGCGAGCACCTCGAAGAGCAACGCCAGAAAGCCCTGATCGACCCGCTGACCGGCCTGCCCAACCGCGCGGCCTGGAGCGAACGCCTGGAGCATGAGATCGGCCAATGGCAGCAGCACGGCAACACGCTGATGCTGGCCATGCTCGACCTCGATCATTTCAAGCGCATCAATGATAACTACGGGCACCTGGCGGGCGACAAAGTGCTGAAAATCATTGCCAGTGTGCTGCGCAAACGCCTGCGCGGAACGGATTTCATTGCGCGCTTTGGCGGCGAGGAGTTTGTCCTGTTGATGCCGTCCACAGTTCCGGCGAACGGCCTGAAACTCCTGGAAACACTGCGCGCCGCTATCGAAGCTTGCCCTTTTCACTTCAGGGGTGAACCGGTAACGATAACCCTCTCCATCGGGCTGGCGGCATTCAAACCCGGTGAGCATAGCGATCTAGTGCTCAAAAGAGCCGATCAGGCGCTATACCGCGCCAAAAATGCCGGGCGAAACCGGGTGGAGTTGGGCTGAAGGCTTTTGCCCCATTTTGTTCAAATCGTTGCGATCGGCCAACACGCACAAGGCAGTACGTTACACTGTTGCATTACTGTCTTTAGCGCGTTGGCTTTCCCATGAAATATCTTGCTCTCATCGTGTCGCTGATCCTGTTGGCTGGTTGCGCCAGCGGCCCCCGATACGACACCAGCCACGCTTCGGCCAACCACGACAGTCGCATTCAGTTCGTCGTGCTCCATTACACCTCCGCATCGCTGGAGCGCTCGCTGCAACTGCTGACCCACGGCGAAGTCAGCAGCCACTACCTTGTCGGCGACGACAAGAACGCGACCATCTACAAGCTGATGGATGAAAATCTGCGGTCCTGGCACGCCGGGGAAAGCCAGTGGCAAGGCCGGACCTGGATGAACTCCAGTTCCATCGGTATCGAAATCGTCAATCCAGGCTTCAAGGACACTCCGACCGGGCGCCTGTGGTACCCCTACACCGAAGCGCAGGTCCAGTCCCTGGTCGTCCTGCTCAAGGACATCAGCCAGCGCTACGCAATCAGCCCGCGCAACATCGTCGGACATAGCGACATCGCCCCCCTGCGCAAGCTTGATCCAGGGCCACTGTTCCCCTGGAAGCGCCTGGCTGAGCAAGGGATCGGCATTTGGCCGAACGAGCAAGCCGTAGCGCGCCAGCAAAGCCGCTTCGAAACACAGCTGCCGAGCATCAGCTGGTTCCAGTCACAACTGGCCCGCGTCGGTTACGACACGCCGCAAACCGGCGAACTGGATGTCGCTACCCGCCATGTGCTGGCGGCCTTCCAGATGCATTTTCGACCGTCGCGCTATGACGGTACGCCGGACGCACAAACAGCTGCGATGCTTCAGGTATTAATTCAGACAAAATAATGACGATCGCCCGACGGTCAGCGCGTTTCTCAAATAGCAGCTATAACTCATTGGTAATTCGTCGGATATTCCATAATGACTGCTGCTCGAGAGACACTCAGAAGTTGGTTCTATCGCCCCTGGTTTCTGGCGATGCTGGCTGCTGTCTTGAGCGCTACCCTGATGATGGCCGGCAGTTACTTCGTTGCCATCCACCAGGTTGAGCAAAACGAAAGCTGGGAAATGAACGCCCAGGGCGAACGCTTTCTCGCCCGGCTCGAGCAACTATTCGGGCAGTTGCGCGAAAGCCTCGATGACCTGGAAGCCCAGCCACTGCGTAGCTGTGACGACGACATGATCGCGACCCTGCAGCAGGTCAGCTTCAATTATCGCTTCGTCTATGAGGCGGCCTACATGGACGACTCGCGAATCTGCTCCAACCGTCCACGCCAGGAAGGCCTGTCTCTGTTACGCCCACCGGACATCAAAGGCCCCACCTACACTTACTGGTTGAACACCACTACCGAGCCGGATGAAAACCGTGCCGCGCTGATGCTCGGACGCGGCAACTTCCGGGTCGCGACCTCCCGCGGCCATTTGACCGACATGGTCGACCTGTCGCCGGGCAGCAGCCTGCTGGTGGTACTGGATCATGGCACCCGGGCCATTCCGGTGCTGGGCGTCGCGCAAGCCTGGCCACCGACCGGCCATTGGCCGCCGGAAGCCCGCGATGCGCTGCAGGTCACCCAGAACAGGCTGATTTACCGCATGCCCACCGATAACCCGGAATACCAGCTGGTGCTGATCAGCCCGCGCAGCGGCACCCATATACCGCCTGTTTGGTGGTGGCTGCTGCCCGCCTGCGTGTTATTGGCCCTGTGCGTGGGTTTCCTGGTGTTCTTGCTGGTGCGCCAACGCCAGTCCCTGGACGCTGAACTGACGGGCGCCATTCGTCGAGGCGAGTTGCAGGTACTGTATCAACCGATCTTCGACCTCGACAGCCGCAACTGCGTCGGGGCCGAGGCCTTGCTGCGCTGGCGCAGGCCAGACGGCACCCTGACCAGTCCCGACCTGTTCATTCCGATGGCCGAGAACACCGGGCAGATTCGCCAGATGACCGACTTTGTCCTGCAACGCCTGCTCGAGCAGCTGGGGCAACTGCTGCGGGCCAATCCGCAGTTGTATATCTCGGTCAACCTGGCGGCCTGCGACGTCATGGTCCCGCGGATCGGCCAGGTGATGGCCCGCCTGTTGACCCTGCACCGGGTCGCGGCCAAGCAAATTGCCTTCGAAGTCACCGAGCGCGGATTGATCGACGTGGTGGTGGCCCGGGAAAACCTGCAAGCCTTGCGCGATGTCGGGCATCAGGTCCTGATCGATGACTTTGGCACCGGTTATTGCAGCCTCGCCTACCTGCAAACCCTGCCAGTAGATTGTCTCAAGATCGACAAGGCGTTCATCGATGCCCTGGGCCATGACGCGGCGAGCAGCGGTGTCGCCCCGCATATCATTCACATGGCTCAGTCACTGCACTTGAAGGTGATTGCCGAAGGCATCGAGCATGAAGCCCAGGCGGCGCTCCTGAGCAGTGAGGGGGTGAAGTTCGGTCAGGGCTGGCTTTTCGCCCATGCTCTGAGCGCGGTACAGTTCATCGAGCTGATTACCCGAGGCCGCCGACTGGCTGGCCGACGCCTGGATGACGAAGCGTAAGAGCGCTTACACGGTCAAGGTCATATAGAACTGAGTGCCCTGCCCCGGTCGCGAGTAAACGCCCATCCGGCCACCGTGCAGCTGCACGATCTCCTTGCACAACGCCAGACCGAGCCCGGCCCCGCCTTTCTTGCGGCCGACCTGGACAAAGGGCTCGAAGATCCGCCCCTGTTGCCCATAGGCAATGCCTTCACCGTTATCTTCAACGCTGATGATGACCCGGTCCCCATGTCGCCGGGCTTGCAACCGTATCAGTCCGCCACTGGCGGTATGGCGCAGGGCATTGTCGATCAGGTTGTCGAGCACCCGGTCCAGTTGCGGCTGATCGGCTTGCAAGCGTGGCAAGGGCTCCTGGACTTCGATCAGGAGCTCGACGCCTTTGTCCTGCGCACCGTCGCTGAAGCGAATCTGCGCTTGTTCCAGCAACTCCTCAATGGAGCACGGCGCCAGGGTGAGCTTCTGCAGGCCATTCTGGTAGCGAGAGAAATTCAGCAAGTCGTTGATCAGTTGCATCAGGCGCTGCATTTCTTCATTGACCGTGTCCAGCAGGTCGGCTTCTCGGGATTCTGGCGGGAAATGCGCGCGCTCGCGAAACAGGCCGAATGCCATGTGCATCCCGGTCACGGGCGTGCGCAGCTCATGGGAAGCGCGTAGGACGAACTCGCTGCGCACCCGTTCGAAGGCACGTTGTTCGGTCACATCGTGCAGCACCATCACCGCACCGAGAATCTGCCCTTGGGTATGAATGACCGGCGTCAGGCTATAAGTCAGCAATCGCGTCTCGCCATCGACCTCGATGCCCAAATCATCCGGCACTCGCTCCAGCGTACCGCCACGCAGTACCAGCTGCAGCTGTTCATCGAGTTCAGGGTGCTCCAGCGCCTCACCCAGGCCTCGTCCAAGTCGATCGGTGTCCCAGCCCAACTGACGCTGCGCGACCGGGTTGAGGTGCTCCAGGTGCCCCTGGCGGTCGATCATCAGCAAACCGTCGTCGATGCCGTCGAGCACCGCCTGCAAACGCTGCTGCCCTGCCAGCAACTCATCGACATTGGTGGCCTGGTGCTGGCGTAGCGCCTCGGCCATGATGCCGAAGCGCCGGGTCAGCTGATTCAACTCCACGGACGAGGACACCGGCAGCGTGACGTCGAAATTACCTTGGCCGATATGATCCGCTGCCTGCGCCAGCGCCTCGATGGGCTCGCCGAAACGCCGGGCGATGGCATGCGCAGTCACGAACCCGATGATCAACACCGCCAGCCCGACCAGGCCAAGCAGTCCGGCGATCAGCAGCGCACGCTCGCGCGCCTTGCGTTCGATGGTGCTGATGTCGTCCAGCGCCCGCTTGTGTTCGGTAATCAAGCCATTGCGCAGCAAATTGAATTTTTCGGTCAGCTCATCGTTGCCGTTCAGCACTCGCGTCGGGTCAGCGGACACCTCATACGCACGAATAAAGTCCAGATAGTCGGCCTTGGCCTTTTTGAAACCGTGTTCGAGATTTTCGCCCGCCGGCTCCTGGGCAATACCTTCCTCCAGCAGCTCAAGGTAACGCCGTCTGGATGCTTCGAAGGCGGCGGGATCGTTGTTTTCGCTGAGCATGATGATCAACTGATCACCCAGGGTCTGGCGCAGCTTGAGTCCCAGATCCAGGGTGACGAAGTTGTTGCGCACCAGCGCTTCCTGGCTCCCGGCCATCTGCAACACACTGACAAGACCAAGCAGCAAGCCCAGCAGTGCAACAGTGATCAGCGCGGAAATGCTGAGAAAAAGCCGGGTCTGCAACTTCATCGTCAGTTTCATCGGCGCTGACTCACAGGTTGTACTGCTTGCGCTTGCGATACAGCGTCGACGCGTCGATCCCCAAAGTCTTGGCGGCTTGATCCAGGGTCCCCGCTGTGGCGAGGACGGCACCGATATGGGCCTTTTCCAGCTCATCCAGGCTTAACGGCGCTCCAATGCGCGGGGCGTTATTGATCGGCGCTTCGGCCATGCCCAGGTGGCTGATCTCGACCCGTTCCTGCGGGCAGATAATGCTCGCCCGCTCCACCACGTTACGCAGCTCGCGAATGTTCCCTGGCCAGCGGTAACCCAACAGCGCTTCACGGGCCTCGTCACTGAAGCCCCGTGCCGGACGCGCGTATTCCTTGACGAACCGGGCCAGGAACCGGTCGGCGAGGTTGAGAATGTCTTCCCGGCGTTCGCGCAGCGGCGGCAGGTGCAAGGTAATGACATTGAGGCGATACAAAAGGTCTTCGCGGAAACGGCCGTCGCGGACCATGTCCTCAAGGTTCTGGTTGGTGGCCGCGAGAATGCGCACATCAGCCCGACGAGTCACCGGATCCCCTACCCGCTCGTATTCCTTGTCTTGAATGAAACGCAGCAATTTTGGTTGTAAAACCAAGGGAAAATCGCCGATTTCGTCAAGAAACAAGGTCCCCCCGTCGGCCTGGTTGACGCGTCCCAAAGTACTTTCGCTGGCGCCGGTAAAGGCGCCCCGGCTGTGGCCGAACAGCTCGCTTTCCATGAGTTCGGCCGTCAGCGACGGGCAGTTGATGGTGATGCAGGACTTCTTCGCGCGCTTGCTCCAGCCGTGAATCGCCTGGGACAACTCACCTTTACCGGTGCCGGACTCACCGAGAATCAGGATGTTGGCATCGGTATTGGCTACTTGGCGGGCGGTCTCGAGCACTACTTTCATCGCTGGGCTATGTGAGTCCAGTCCGTCCTTGGGTTTGCGTATCTCACCTTCCAGGGCCTCCAGACGTGCCGACAACTGCCGCACTTCCAGCTGCTTGGCCGTGGCCAGGCGCAACTGATCGGGACTGCACGGCTTGACCAGATAGTCGGCGGCACCCGCCTGTATCGCATCCACGGCAGTGTCCACAGCCGAATGCGCAGTCACGATCACCACACGCATCCACGGAGCCTGGATGCGCATCTGCGCCAGAACGTCCAGGCCGTTGTCCTCTCCGAGTCGCAAATCGAGGAAGCACAGGTCGAAGACCTGACGTTGCAGCAAGGCTTCCGCTTGCGCGGCGCTGTTAGCGGTCGCCACGCTGTAGCCTTCATCTTCAAGGCAATAGCGGAAGGTTCGCAGGATGGCAGACTCATCATCTACCAGAAGAATGCGGCCTTGATGCTCAGTGGCGGATTCCATTTTCCTACGCTCCTTAATGAATGATCTTTAGTTAGTCACGGAAAAATCGGGCAAGTTGCATGGTTCATTCTGATCCATTCCTGCCATGGCAGGGTAGCTATCTCCTGCCCCCTCGCTTCAGCACCCGGGTTCGCGCGTCTTTGAAAGAAAAGCCCGGATCAGAGATGTCTTGCGTCCATTTCTGACAGCTGCGCCCTCCTCTCAATTCAAAAATATTGCGATCTCTTTGCGATTAGTCGTGCATTACGCACGACCGCACGAGGGCTCATCGTGCAGGATGCGTCTGGACGCATTTATGGCATATCACTAACTTATTGTTTTTAAAGGTTTTTTTAAAGGAAAAAAGCTGGCATGCAGGCTGCAATAAGCTGATTAACGCAGGGCAACAACAAAAGCCCTCAACCCGATATTCCCCAGCGTGGGAGGAGCTTCAGGATGAATCGTCAACGTGCCGCCCAATTGCATCTCTCGCCACTGCATGTTCAGCAAGGCCTGTTTGCGGTACTTGCACTGTTGATCACCTTGTTTACCGGCCAACAGTTTCTACTTTGGGAACAGAGCCACCAGCCAGAAGCCCCGAGCGTATCGTTTGAACGTCCGACCCAAACCCACTTCAGCGCAGCAGGCAGCGGTTTGGCAGACAACACCCCGATGCGAATGATGGACGTCGACCAGGCACAACCGGCCGATGAGATGCCGCGTCAGGAACGCTGGGTGTTTTAAGCACATTCGACTTGGTGCGCTTGACGCGCCGGGAATGCAGCACCTTTAAATAGAAACGTAAGGAGAATCACCATGTTGAGCTGGGCAATCACATTCTTGATCATTGCCATTGTCGCCGCAGTCCTGGGCTTCGGTGGTATCGCGGGCACCGCCACGGGTATCGCCAAGATTCTCTTTGTCGTGTTCCTGGTGATGTTCATCGCTTCCTTCTTCTTTGGCCGTCGCGGCCGAGGGTGAACATGAGCGTTTCGTTAAAGACACTGGCAGCCGCCCTGCTACTGGGCGGTAGTGCCATGGCAATCGCCGCCAATGATGGGCAGGCACGGGTCAACGAACTCTTGAACGCTGACCCGCAGTACCGCGAAACCTGGCAAGGCGTAGTGAAAAAAGAAGAACGGCTGCCGGAATGGGTGATCAACCTGTCCGGCGATGCTGAACAAATGAACGGCGTTGAAGAGGATGGCGACAAGTATCTGGTGGGGCCGCTGTGCCAATCCCAGGCCAGTTGCACCAACGAACGCCTGATCGTCGCGGTCAGTTTCGACAAAAAGGAGGCCTACGCCATGCTGGTCGAAGTACCGGCAGGTTTACCGGCCGACAAGTCGCCGACACGGCATGCCAACTACCGTTTCCTCGGAAAACCGGACCAGGGTATGCAGGACTTGTTGATGGAGCAGCTGAGAAAAGATCCAAAGTGGTACTGATTTCCAGACGCGAAAGAAGCGCACTGCTTCTTTGCCGCTGCGCCACCTGAGGAAGGCAGGCGCATGACCAGGGGGTCGGGACGTTCTGCCTGCTTCAGGGGCGGAGTGACCTACGGGTACAGGGAGTGCCTGCGCAAGGGCCGGGTCAGGGTAATGCTGCCACGCAAGTTCGCCAGCCAACCGCGGCTCGACGGACTTGCGTAGAGCTTGAAGGCTAAAGTCGTTGTACTGTCCCAAGCCTTTGTTTTTCCGTTCGCGGTGCTCCATAAGCGACCGTACATCGAGAAAAATCGCCTTTCTTTTGTGCCCGGGTCTCGGCGCACATAAGGGGTTTTTCTGCCTTTTCAGCACCCTTCCCAGCTGATCAAAAAACACCCAATCTGCTCTGTGATGGCCGGTTCACGGCACTTATGCCTGCCAATATGTCGTATTCGAACCGGTTGGGACGCGCGTTTCACTGAAAAAACCTCATGCCGATTCGGCATAGGGTAGGCGTTTACGGCATTAGACGTCGCTTCCTTGCATCGGAATAGTTGCGCCTTTTTTCGCCTGCCAGAGAGCCACTAACAAGCGCTCCGGGGCTCCTTATACGGGGGCAAGTGCTCTGACATTTTCGCCACAAGCGAAACCGTTTCTGCATCTGTCCGAGTCAAACTGAAGTAAGGGTAAAGATATGAAGAAGGCAAAGCTTAGCCTCGCCTGGCAGATCCTCATCGGTCTGGTATTGGGGATTGCAATCGGTGCGCTGCTCAACCATTTCAGTGCCGAAAAAGCCTGGTGGATCAGCAACGTCTTGCAACCAGCGGGCGATATCTTTATCCGTTTGATCAAGATGATCGTGATCCCGATCGTCATCTCCTCCCTGATCGTCGGCATTGCCGGCGTGGGTGACGCCAAGAAGCTGGGGCGCATCGGCTTCAAGACCATCATCTACTTCGAAATCGTCACCACCATCGCCATCGTGGTCGGTCTGCTGCTGGCCAACCTGTTCCATCCGGGTGCCGGCATCGACATGAGCACCCTGGGCACTGTGGACATTTCCAAGTACCAGGCCACGGCGGCCGAGGTTCAGCATGAACACGCGTTCATCGAAACCATCCTCAACCTGATCCCGTCGAACATCTTTGCGGCCATGGTTCGCGGCGAAATGCTGCCGATCATCTTCTTCTCCGTGCTGTTCGGCCTCGGTTTGTCGAGCCTGCAGGCGGACCTGCGCGAGCCGCTGGTGAAGATGTTCCAGGGCGTATCGGAAAGCATGTTCAAGGTCACTCACATGATCATGAACTACGCCCCGATCGGCGTGTTCGCTTTGATCGCGGTGACTGTGGCCAACTTCGGCTTCGCGTCGCTGATTCCGCTGGCCAAACTGGTGATCCTGGTTTACTTCGCCATCGCCTTCTTCGCTTTCGTGATTTTGGGCCTGATCGCTCGCCTGTTCGGCTTCTCGGTGATCAAGCTGATGCGCATCTTCAAGGATGAGCTGGTACTGGCTTACTCCACCGCCAGTTCCGAAACCGTGCTGCCGCGTGTGATCGAGAAGATGGAAGCCTATGGCGCGCCTAAAGCCATTTGCAGCTTCGTGGTGCCAACCGGTTACTCGTTCAACCTGGACGGTTCGACCCTGTACCAGAGCATTGCAGCCATCTTCATTGCCCAGCTGTACGGCATCGACCTGTCGATCAGCCAGCAATTGCTGCTGGTACTGACCCTGATGGTCACCTCCAAAGGCATCGCCGGCGTTCCGGGCGTGTCCTTCGTGGTCCTGCTGGCGACCCTGGGCAGCGTCGGTATTCCGCTGGAAGGCCTGGCATTCATCGCCGGTGTCGACCGCGTGATGGACATGGCACGTACCGCCCTGAACGTGATCGGCAACGCCCTGGCCGTGCTGGTCATCGCTCGTTGGGAAGGCATGTACGACGACGCCAAGGGCCAGCGCTACTGGAACTCCCTGCCGCACTGGCGCAGCAAGGAAAAGCTGGCGGTTGGTGAAACCTCCAGCAACTGATCTGAACCCTGTGGTGGCTTTTCTGTGGGAGCCAGCCTGCTGGCGATAGCGGTACATCAAACAACAGAGATGTTGAATGTGCCGGCCTCATCGCCAGCAGGCTGGCTCCCACAGTGATCCGAGTCAGCCTCCCCAACAAACCCCGGAGAAATCCGGGGTTTGTCGTTTCTGGTCACCCCGCTATCATTCGCGCATCTTTTGGGGGATTTGACTGATGCTTAATGGCCTGTGGCTTGGCTTCTTCATCGTGGCTGCCGTGTCGGCGCTGGCGCAATGGTTGATCGGCGGCAACGCCGGGATCTTCGCGGCGATGGTGGAGAGCATCTTCGCCATGGCCAAGTTGTCCGTCGAGGTCATGGTCCTGCTGTTCGGCACGCTCACCCTGTGGCTGGGCTTCCTGCGGATCGCCGAGAAAGCCGGGATCGTCGAATGGCTGGCCAGGGCCTTGGGTCCACTGTTTTTGCGCTTGATGCCGGAAGTCCCGCCCGGCCACCCCGCCATCGGCCTCATCACCCTGAACTTCGCCGCCAACGGCCTGGGCCTGGACAATGCCGCCACGCCCATCGGCCTCAAGGCCATGAAGGCCCTGCAGGAGCTCAATCCCAGCGATACGATCGCCAGTAACGCGCAGATCCTGTTCCTGGTGCTCAACGCCTCCTCCCTGACCCTGCTGCCGGTGACGATCTTCATGTACCGCGCCCAGCAAGGCGCGCCCGACCCGACGCTGGTGTTCCTGCCCATCCTGCTCGCCACCAGTTGCTCGACCATCGTCGGCTTCCTGGCCGTCGCCTTCATGCAACGCCTGCGCGTCTGGGACCCGGTCGTGTTGGCGTACCTGATTCCCGGCGCCCTGGCCCTCGGTGGTTTCATGGCGTTACTGGGGACAATGTCAGCCACCGCGCTGGCGGGTCTGTCGTCGATCCTCGGTAACCTCACGCTATTTGGCTTGATCATGCTGTTTTTGTTGATCGGTGCAATGCGCAAGGTAAAGGTCTACGAAGCGTTCGTCGAGGGCGCCAAGGAAGGCTTTGATGTGGCGAAGAACCTGCTACCGTACCTGGTGGCGATGCTCTGCGCCGTGGGCGTGCTGCGGGCGTCCGGCGCCCTGGATTTCGGCCTGGACGGGATTCGGCACCTGGTGGAGTGGGCCGGCTGGGACACGCGCTTCGTCGACGCGCTGCCGACCGCGATGGTCAAGCCGTTCTCCGGCAGCGCCGCCCGCGCGATGCTGATCGAAACCATGAAAACCTCTGGCGTGGACAGCTTCCCGGCGCTGGTGGCGGCAACGATCCAGGGCAGTACCGAAACCACGTTTTACGTACTGGCGGTGTACTTCGGCGCGGTGGGTATCCAGCGCGCGCGCCATGCGGTGGGGTGTGCGTTGTTGGCGGAATTGGCGGGTGTGCTGGGGGCGATTGGGGTTTGCTACTGGTTCTTTGGGTGAATCCGACATTTATCGCTGGCAAGCCAGCTCCTATGTATGGACTCGCCCCCACTGTCTACCCGCTTTT
>NZ_JAXDEQ010000062.1:0-28341 GCF_035065025.1 Pseudomonas sp. YuFO8
GTCATCGTCAAGATTAAATTCCAAAACCCCTATCTGCGCATGCAGGTAGGGGTTTTGTCTTTGTCCGCGAGAAAGACTCGTGCACAAATTGGCACAGTTATTTTTGATTCATGGCACTAGAATAGGCCCAACTTTTTCGGAGTCAGAGCGTCATATGCCAGAGCCGGTTGACACCTCAAAGCTGTCAGAATTACCGCTAAGCGATTTGGTGGCATGCCATGAGTGCGACTTGCTGTTGCGCAAGCCCGAGCTCGCCCATGGCGAGAAAGCCCTGTGCCCGCGATGTGGTTACGAACTCTATGCCCATCGATACAACGTCGTGCAGCGTAGTCTCGCCCTGGTGATTGCGGCACTGCTGTTGTATATCCCGGCGAACTTTTTACCCATCATGCAACTCAACCTGCTCGGGCAATCATCGCAAGACACGGTCTGGAGCGGGGTTGT
The DNA here is from genome assembly GCF_035065025.1 of Pseudomonas sp. YuFO8. Classification (NCBI taxonomy): domain Bacteria; kingdom Pseudomonadati; phylum Pseudomonadota; class Gammaproteobacteria; order Pseudomonadales; family Pseudomonadaceae; genus Pseudomonas; species Pseudomonas sp. YuFO8. The sequence goes on from NZ_JAXDEQ010000062.1 coordinate 445, forward strand.
CGCGCTGTTCGATACAGGCATGCAAAGCGTTTCAGTCATTGTGTTCCTGTGCAGCATGGCGATTCCGTTGCTCAAGCTGCTCTGCCAACTGGTGGTGTTGCTGAGCATCCGTTTTGACGTCGGGCGTAGCTACGGCTTGCTGCTCTACCGGATTTACCACCATTTGCGGGACTGGGGGATGCTCGAGGTTTACCTCATGGGCGTACTGGTGGCGATCGTCAAGCTGGCAGATATGGCAGCAATGACCATCGGCCTGGGCCTGGCATGCTTCATTGGATTGTTGTTGGTTCAGGTCTGGCTGGAGGTCGTGATGTCTCCTCACCAGATCTGGCAGGCTTTATCAGGAGAGGATGCCCATGCGGGCGATTGATGCAGGCATTCTGATTTGCGCGGAATGCCATGAATTGAACAAGCAGGAAGCTGATACCGACGAACAGGTCTGCACTCGCTGCGGCGCGCTGGTGCATGCCCGCCGCCCGAACAGTTTGACGCGGACCTGGGCGTTGCTGATCACCGCCGCCATTCTTTACATACCGGCCAATCTGCTGCCGATCATGACCGTGAGCTCCCTGGGCAAGGGTGATCCGAGCACCATCATGTCCGGAGTGATCGAACTGGTTCAGCACGGCATGATTCCCATCGCCGCGGTGGTGTTTATCGCCAGCATCATGGTGCCCACGTTCAAGCTGGTGGGTATCGCACTGTTGCTGTTTTCCGTGCAGCGCCACCAGCCACTCTCGGCCCGCCAGCGAATATGGATGTACCGCTTTATCGAGTTCATCGGCCGCTGGTCGATGCTCGATATCTTTGTGATCGCCATCCTGGTGGCGCTCGTGAATTTTGGACGGCTTGCCAGCATCGAAGCCAATCTTGGCGCCATCGCGTTCGCCAGCGTAGTGATTCTGACGATGCTTGCCGCAGTAACTTTCGATCCCCGACTGATTTGGGATAACACGGAGTCGGACGACGACCATGACTGATTTGCCCGTAGCGAAAACCCGACCGGCCTCGAACTGGTCTGCCATCTGGATTCTGCCCCTGATCGCCTTGATCATCGGCGGCTGGCTTGGCTGGCGTGCCTACAACGAAACCGGTATCGAGATTCAGGTACGTTTCGAAAGCGGTGAAGGTATCCAGGCCAACAAGACCGAAGTCGTTTATAAGGGCATGTCGGTCGGCAAGGTGAAAACCCTCAAGCTTGATGACGAAGGCAGCTCCAAAGGTGTGATCGCGACCGTCGAGATGAACAAGGACGTGGAGCCATACCTGCGCACCAGCACGCGCTTCTGGCTGGTCAAGCCGAGCGTGACGCTGGCCGGTATCACCGGCCTGGAGACGCTTGTTTCGGGTAACTATGTCGCAGTCAGTCCGGGTGAGGGCGAGCCTACCCGCAAGTTCAAGGCCCTGGCCGAGGAGCCGCCGCTGTCCGACGCCCAGCCAGGCCTGCACCTGACGATCAAGGCCGATCGCCTGGGTTCGCTGAACCGTGGCAGCCCGGTGTTCTACAAGCAGATCAAGGTCGGGCAGATCAAAAGCTACGTGCTATCAGAAGACCAGAGTACGGTTGAACTCAAGGTCTTCATCGAGCCGACCTACGCCAAGCTGGTGCGCAAACACACGCGCTTCTGGAACGCCAGCGGCATCAGCATCGACGCCAACCTGTCCGGGGTAAAAGTACGCAGTGAGTCCCTGGCCAGTATTGTGGCTGGCGGTATTGCGTTTGCCACGCCTGAAAACCGCAAGGACAGCCCGCCGACCGATCCGAGCCTGCCGTTCCGTCTGTATGAGGACTTCGACGCGGCCGCTGCCGGTATCAAGGTCAAGGTCAAGCTGACTGACTTCGAAGGCTTGCAGGCTGGCCGTACGCCGGTGATGTACAAAGGCATCCAGGTCGGCACCCTCAAGGCGCTCAAGGTCGATCCCGATTTGTCCGGTGCCAGCGCCGAGTTGACGCTGGACCCGCTGGCCGAGGATTACCTGGTCGATGGCACCCAGTTCTGGGTGGTCAAGCCGTCGATCTCCCTGGCGGGCATCACCGGCCTTGAAGCACTGGTCAAGGGTAACTACATCGCCGTGCGTCCGGGGGACAAAGGCGCCGCGCCGCAACGCGAGTTTGTCGCACGGCCCAAGGCGCCGCCGCTGGATTTGCGTGCCCCGGGTCTGCACCTGGTGTTGTTCACCGATAACCTCGGCTCGCTGGAAGTGGGCAGCCCGGTGCTCTACAAGCAGGTCAAGGTGGGCTCGGTCCAGAGTTATCAGTTTTCGCGCAAGAAGAAACAGCTGGTGATTGGCGTCCATATCGAGAAGGAATACGAAGACCTGGTCAACGCCTCCACTCGATTCTGGAATGCCAGTGGCATCACGTTGACCGGGGGGCTGACCGGCGGGATCCAGGTCAAGAGCGAATCGTTGCAAAGCCTGATGGCGGGCGGCATCGCCTTTGAAACACCGGAGGCCAAGGCGCCCTTGCAGAAGCGCATCCCGCGTTTCCGCCTGTTCGCCAGCCATGAGCTAGCCAACCAGAAAGGCACGGTGATCACCCTCAAGGTCGACCGTGCCGATGGCCTGCATACCGGCACACCGATCCGCTTCAAGGGGCTGGATGTCGGCAAGATCGAAGACGTCGATCTGAGTGACGACCTGCAGTCGGTGCTGCTGACGGCGCGGATCGATGAAGTGCCGGAGCGCATCGCGCGCGTCGGCAGTCAGTTCTGGGTGGTCAAGCCCGAGCTGGGGTTGATCAAGACGTCCAACCTGGAAACATTGGTCACCGGGCAGTACATCGAGGTGCAACCGGCTGCGAAGAACCTGGGGCCGCAGAAAAACTTCGTGGCGCTGGCCAGTCCACCGGAAACCGCCAGGCAGGAAGCCGGCTTGAGCCTGGTGTTGAGCGCTCCTCGCCGTGGTTCGCTGAAACCCGGGGTACCGGTGACTTATCGCGAAATCACCGTGGGCAAGGTCACGGGTTACGAGCTGGGGCAGACGGCTGATCGAGTGTTGATCCGCATCCTGATCGAGCCGAAGTACGCGCCATTGGTACGCAGCGGCACACGCTTCTGGAACACCAGCGGGTTTGATTTCGATGTTGGCCTGTTCAGAGGGGCAACGGTGCGCACCGAGTCGCTGGAGACCATGATCCAGGGCGGTGTTGCCTTCGCTACGCCAGACGGCGAGCGCATGGGCAACCCGGCGCGGCCGGAGCAGACGTTTGCGCTGTTCGACAAGTTCGAAGAGGAATGGCTGACCTGGGCGCCGAAGATTCCGCTCGGCAAGTAACAGGGAGTATGTGGCGTCAGTGATGACGCCATCGCCAGCAGGCTGGCTCCCACAATGGACTTATGTACACCGGTCCACTGTGGGAGCGGGCTTGCTCGCGAAGAGGCCCTGAAGAGCACTGAAAGAACCACAAAAAAAGGCCGCGATCCATTGGATAGCGGCCTTTTCGCATCTAGCGGTTCAACTCAAACCGCATCCAGCTCCGGCTCATCCGCTTCGACATTCACTGACGCCTTCACCGGTTCGTGACGACGGATGTACTTCCAGTCCTCCTCATCGATGTAGATGCCCGCCGGGCCGCTGCCGCCTTCCAGGTCGATGGCGACACTGGCGCAAACCTGCGGCTTCACACTCGCCAGGATCGGCACGAAGCCCAGTTGCAGGCTGGTTTCCAGCAAGGCCGCCTGGTTCTTCTCGTCGATGTCCGCGGCCTCGTCGAGGTAGTACGGCAAGCGCACACGCCCGGCCAGGTCGCGGTCCATCAAGTGCAGCAACAAATACATGTTGGTCAGCGCCTTGATGGTCATGGTGGTGCCGTTGGACGCGGCGCCGTCGATGTCGGTGTGGATCACCGGCGATCCGTTGACCTTGGTGATCTCGAACGCCAGCTCGAACAAGTCCTTGAGGCCGAGCTGGTTGTGGTTTGCCGCCACCAGCCGCGCCAGGTATTCCTTGGCCTCTTCGTTCTTGTTGTCCTGCTCGGCGCTCTGGCTGAGGTCGAAGACCGACAGCGTCTCGCCTTCTTCATACTGGCCGGCGCTGTGGATGATCTGGTCGATGTGCTTGAGTGCTTCCTTGTTCGGCGCCAGCACGATGCGGAAGCTTTGCAGGTTGGACACCTGGCGCTTGTTGATCTCGCGGTTGAACAGCGCCAGCTGGTGTTCGAGGCTGTCGTAGTCGCTGCGGATGTTGCGCAGGGTCCGGGCGATATCTGTCACGGCCGCTCGACGGGCCTTGCCCAGGGTCAGGGCTTCATCGGTGCGGTGCGCGTACGCGTTGATCAACAGTGACAGACGACGTTCCATATCGTCTTCGCTGTCGAACTTGGCCACGCCCTTGAGGCGCACCTGGGCGTACAGCGCCTCGATCTGCCCATCGGCACGAAGCAGGCCCTGCCAGCTGTCCTGATAGTCGTTGAGCAGTGGCAGCAGGTTATCCATGGAATCGTCGACCGGGTCCATGAACGGCGTGCCGAACGGCAGGTCCGCCGGCAACAACTGACGGCGGCGCAGGGCGTCGTCGAGGGTGCGCTGCTTGGCTTCCATGTCGCCGATCTGGCGGCCGACCAGTTGCAGCTTGGCCGACAGTTGCTGGACACGCTCGGTGAAGGCATCGCTGGAACGCTTCAATTCGTCTTGGGCGGCTTCCATCTGCGCCAGCTGTTCGAGCTTGTCGCCTTCCTCGGCGCTCAGGGTTTGCGCGCGACGGAAATCTTCCAGGGCTTTCTGTGCATCCAGCACTTGCTGGTACAGCGCTTCGGTCTGGGTCTTGCTCGCGGCGCGGTCGGCGGCCACGGCCTGCTGGGTTTTCAGTTGCTTGAGTTCTTTTTCCAGGCGTTCCTTCTGATCGCGCAGCGCCGCGCGGTCGGCCAGGGCTTGCAGAGCCGGTGGCTCGATGTGCGAGATGTCGATGGACAGGCCCGGCACTTCGAAGCGCTCGCCCTTGAAACCATCGAGGATCAGTTCCACGGATTTCACCCAGTCGCCATTCTCGTCCAGGCTGATGCCGTGTTCACCCAGGGGCAGGCTGAACAGTGCGCTGTTGAACAGGCGCATCAGGCGCTCGACGTCCTGCTGCGAGAATTCCTCGCGCAGGCGGGCGTAGCTGTTGTTGTCGGCGTGGTCGAGTTGCTGCTTGACCGACTTCAGGCGTTTTTCCAGGTCGCGCAGGCGTTCTTCCAGGTCCTCGGCGCTGAACTGACGCGATTGCGCCAGGGCACCTGCCAGCTCGTCGTGAGCATCTTTCGCTGCGAGCAATTGTTGCTCGAGCACCTTGACGTCATCGATCAGCGCGAAGCGATGCTTGAGCACCGACAGCTCGCCGAGCCAGCGCTGGATGCCGGTGATTTCCCGCTCCAGGCGCATCAGCTCCTGGGTGCCGCCACGTTGATCGTTCTGCAGGGCGTCCTGCTCGTGGCGATAGTGCTCGGCCTGGAGGGTCAGCTCTTCCTTGCGGGCACTGGCGTAGTCCGACCAGGTGCCGAGCAGGGAGTCGAGCAGCGGCGAGATCCGGTGCAGCTTGCCGCGCAGGATGTCGCGCTGCTTCACGCCGTTGGCCAGGGCTTCGACCAATGGGCCGGCGGCCACCAGCGAGTGGTAGTCCTGTTCCATGCGTCGTACATCACGGAAGGCTTCTTCGCACGCGGCGATGTAGTCGACGCTACCGGAGCGCAAGCTGTGCTCGAAGGCATCGAGGAACAGTTGCTTGAGCTTGGCTGCGGTGATTTCGCGCATGTGCAGCAGGTTGATGAACAAGGCGCGGAAGGTCTTCAGGCTCTGTTCGCTGGTGGAGCGCAGCGGGATCAGGGTCAGGTCCAGCGGGATCGAGGTGTGGCCACCGACCAGCAGGCGCCGCAGTTCATCGGGCTTGAGTTCGTAGGCTTTCAGGCCTTCGCGCTCCAGGTTGCTGAACAGCTCTTTCTGGCGCAGGCAGGTGTCGTTTTTCTGGTAGTGCGCCAGGTCCAGCTGGCCGGCATAGGCGAAGAACTGGTGACCGAAGCCGCCACCCGGGCCACGTCCGACCACGCCGATCACGTGAGGACCGTGTGGCAGGTTCACTTCCACCAGGATGTAGCTGGTGTCGGAGGCGAAGTAGAAACGCCGGGATTGTTCCAGGCTGTACTTGCCGAAGCTCATGTCCGACATGCGCGCCAGGATCGGGAACTGCAGGGCGTTGATCGAAGCGGATTTACCGAGGTTGTTCGCGCCGTAGACCGACAGTGGCTCTTCCAGCGGGAACAGGCCGAGGCTGTAGCCGGCGGTGTTCAAAAGGGCAAAGCGGCGGATGCCGTAGCGTTCCTTGCTCATGCGTCGAGCTCCTGTTCTTCGGCAATGGCGCGGGCCAGGGCGTCTTCTTCGCTTTCATCGGAAAATTCGGCGAGGTCGAGCGGGTCGTCGGTCTGCAGCAGTTTTTCGTCACTGTCTTCGTCGATCAGCACGGGTACCGGCAGTGGCAATACGCTGTGCAGGCTGGCCGCCAGGTCACGGTCCTGCTGCACCGACAGGCACACATCGAGGAAGCGGTGCATCGGCGGCAGGAAGCGGTACACGCCGTTTTCTTCGCCGGCGAAGCCAAGCTGGGTCATGCGCCGCATAATCTTTTCTTCCAGCTCATCCTGGGTCTGCACTTCAGCCTGGATGAACAGGTCGCGGTATTTTTCCAGCAGCGAGGGCAGTTCATCGCGACCGAGGCTGCCGCCGTCGAGTACGGCGATCGGGTCGCGGCCCTGGTCGGCCAGGTGCTCGACGAGGATGAAAGTGAACAGCGCCAGGCGCTGGGCGGTCTTGTTTACCGTTGCGGCGGCCCCGTCCGGCACGAAGTAGTAGAAACCACGGGTGTCGCAGACCAGTTCAAAGCCCAGGGCCTTGAACAGCGTGCGGTACTGGTCCTGGAAGTTCGACAGCTGCGCATACAGCTCAGGATCGCGGCGGCTGACGTGGTAACCCTTGAACAGCTCGCGAAAGATCGGTGCCAGCTGGGACAGTTCGGAAAGATCAAGATGCATTGGGGGTGCTCGCAGAATTCTCGATGGCGTCGTCGCCGACCGAGAGCAGGGCGAAGGAGCGCAGGCTGACCTGGTGCTCGTGTGTGTGGTACTCGCGACGTTCCAGGCGTTCGCGCTTGAAGCGTTTTTCCCGGGACAGGCGCGAGAACCAGTACAGCAATTCGTCGGTGGCGCCGTCCGGTTCCTGCTCCAGCAGCCAGGTCATCAGGTCCGGCATCGGCAGGGCGTCTTCGCAGCGTTCGAGCATTTCACGAACCGTGCGTGGCGCACGCGGGGCTTCGCCTTTCTGGGTCTTGTGGGCCTTGGGGAAGCGCGCCGGTTTCGGTTCGAATCGGGCCAGGGCGTACACGTAGGCCTCGACCTGGCTGGCGCTGCCGAGGAAGGTGCTTTGCGGCCGGGTGAACAACGGCATGGCTGCCTGCGGCACGGCATCGATGCCTTTGCGGCGAATGGCCGCCAGGGCCAGTGCTGCGCCACGGGTGACGGCGTTGTGACGACGCGCCTCTTCCCGCAGCGGCAGCAACAGTTCGCGCGCGTGACGCAGGGTCAACTGGGCACTGGTCTGCATTTCGAGGATGCGCGCGTGGGTGCGCAGCAGCATGTCGTCGTCGACCAGATGACCGAGGCGTTGCTGCTCGGAGAGCATCTTAAGCAGCACGGTTTCGACCTTGCGCACGCCTTGTTCGAAGGCGCCGTCGGCGTTCACCAGATCGATCATCGGCTCGACGTATTCGTCCCAGGTCGCCAGCACCTCGGCGTAACGCTGGCGCAGCGGAATCTGTCGGTCGCTGGTTTTCGCCCTTTCGGCGACGGCCACCAGTGCCTGTTCGTCGTTATCGAGTTTTTTCAGTACATCGCGAACCCGCATGTCGAGCAGGCGCAGCTGGCGGGCCAGGTCGTTGCCGTCGCGGATGTCGAAGGCGTCCTGGATGTAGCCGGCCAGACGCTCGAGATGGCGCAGATAGGCTTCGATTTCCAGGCACAGGCCCAAACGGTGTTCACGGCGCAGGTAGGCGAGGAAGTCGTGGATTTGCGCGTTGAGCTCGAAACGGTTCGGGCTTTTCGCCACGGGAACCAGGATATCGAGGCGAATCCACACGTCCAGCAGGCTGGTGATGTCCTGCGGCGTACTGTCGAGTTGCTGGGCGGCCAGTTGCATGCGCAATTCGTTGAGGCTCAGGGTGCCTTGGTCGAAATGCTCACACAGTGGCTCCAGAAGTGCCCAGTGTTCAGCGAGGGCGCGCAAGACGCGCTTGGGTTCGATCATCGGAATGGCCGGCTGGTTGGCGATTAAAAGCGGCGATTGTACTGCATCGAGGACCTATCGATTCACTCTCGGGACGGGCTGTCGCTTTTTCTATATGAGAAGTCTATCGATCAACAGCGGGCGATCTTGTGCGAAGGGCGGTAGAATCGGCGCACTTTTAGTTATCCACAAGTGGCCGACCTTTGCTTATCGAGTCCCGTCGTCGCGCTTATTTGAACGCCATGCAGGTGGTCAACTGGCTGCCGCGCACCGAATTGCCCTTTGCCGCCCCGTCGCGGCCCGAGCTGCTGGAACCGCCCGAGCCGCTGGTCGCTGCGCCCGTAGCACCTTTACCTGTGGTCGAAGCGCCCGCTGCGCCTGCGGTAAAACCGGCCGAACGGGTGAAGATCGAGGTGCCGCGGCCATCGTTGGCGAGCACGCGCACCGGCGCCAAACCTGAGGTCGAGGAAGCCCCGGTAGTCGCCAGGGTCGCGCCCGTGCCGCCACCGCGCTTCGCCCTGCAACTGCTGCGAGCCGGCCGCTGCCTGCTGCTGGTGGAGTTACCCACAGGCGAAGCGTTCCAGGCCCGCGATCCCGCGTATCTGCTGCTCAAGGACATGCTGCGCGCCGCCGGTCTGCCGGACAGCCCGCAGATCGTCGGCGAGCCGGTACGCTGGCCGCTGCTGGTGCGCGGGACGATGGACCAGGGCCCGGAGGCGGCCCGTGATTTTGTCCAGGGTTTCCTCTCGGTGCGCATGGAAGAAGCGCCATGCGCCTGCCTCTGGCTGATCGGCCTGCCCGCGGTGCGGTTTGCCGGTGAGGCGGACGCCGATGCGTTCAACCGCGAACTGCAGATCGAAGGACTGGGCTCGGCCTGGGCAGTACCGGGCCTGGAATTGTTAATGGAAGAGCCACAGCGCAAGGCCGCCGTGTGGCAAGCCATGCGTCGGCTGATGGCGCGCTGGAATGAATCGAATGAGTGACGCTGTATCGTTCCGCCCGATGACCGAGGCGGACCTGGAAACTGTTCTGAAGATCGAGTACGCGGCCTACAGCCATCCCTGGACCCGCGGGATTTTTCTCGATGGCCTGGGCAAGTACCAGATCTGGCTGATGTTCGAAGGCCAGCAGCAGGTGGGCCATGGGGTGGTGCAGATCATTCTGGACGAGGCGCATCTGCTCAACATCACCGTCAAGCCGGAAAACCAGGGCCGCGGCCTGGGTTTGACGTTGCTGGAGCACTTGATGGCGATCGCCTACAAGGCTGATGCCCGGGAATGCTTCCTGGAAGTGCGCGACAGCAATACCGCGGCATTCAAGTTGTATGAGCGCTATGGCTTCAATGAGATTGGGCGGCGACGGGATTACTACCCGGCGGTCGGCGGGCGTGAAGATGCGGTGGTGATGGCCTGCACCCTCGTCGATTGATCACCGTAGATGCCTTTGTAGGGGCTGCCGCAGGCTGCGATCTTTTGATCTTGATTTTTTAAGAGCAAAAGATCGCAGCCTTCGGCAGCTCCTACAGGTTAATCCGCAGATCAGCGTTTTCTGTCCAGCGGATCGCGCTGCGCCATCTCCGCCTCATCCAACCCATTGCCCCCACCAATGTCGTCTTCATCGACAATGCTCAAGTCCCAATCGGCCTGGTCACCGTCACCCGCTTCCTGGGCATCCCGGGCACCGTCTTCACGAATAAGCGTTTCCGGACTCATGTCGTCATCGGTAGGTTCATGGTCATCGGTCGATGCGCCCGTCATGCCGGCTTCACGCACGCGCTCCTCGGGCATCAGTGTTTCGCGTTCCTTTTGCGGCAATTCATCGCCGATTTTTGCGCTGGGTTCGTCCGCGTCAAAATCCAGCTCATGTACCGAGCCCATGCGGTCTTCGTTATCATCGATGGGTTCCGGTTGCACCGCATCGTACGGACGTCGTGAATCAGTCATGGCAATTCCTCATACTGTTAGCCTTACTAGGGTGGACCCACTGGGTTGCAGAGAATTCAACCGGCATGGAGTGCCATGGGCAGGTATCAGCGTGGCAACTGCATAACGCGCGTGACCCCGACGGGCGGTTGTCTGTCAAACCTGCGCACCATTACCGAGGCTTCATTGCATGAACGAATTACAAGATCTGATCGATAACAACGAGCGCTGGGCCGACGCGATCACCAAAGAAGATCCTGACTTCTTCGCCAAGCTGGCTCGTCAACAAACCCCGGAGTACCTGTGGATCGGCTGTTCCGATGCGCGGGTGCCGGCCAACGAGATCGTCGGCATGCTGCCGGGCGACCTGTTCGTGCACCGCAACGTGGCCAACGTGGTGTTGCACACGGACCTCAATTGCCTGTCGGTGATCCAGTACGCGGTGGACGTGCTCAAGGTCAAACACATCCTCGTGACCGGTCACTATGGTTGTGGCGGCGTGCGCGCCTCGATGCAGGATCGCCAGTTCGGCCTGATCGACGGCTGGCTGCGGTCGATTCGCGATCTCTACTACGAGAAGCGCGAAGAGCTGGCCAAACTGGCCACCGAAGAGGAGCAGGTCGACCGCCTCTGCGAACTCAACGTGATCCAGCAGGTGGCCAACGTCGCCCATACCAGCATTGTGCAAAACGCCTGGCACCGCGGGCAGAGCCTGTCGATCCATGGTTGCATCTATGGCATCAAGGACGGTCGCTGGAAAAGCCTGAACACCACCATCAGCGGTTTCGAGCAGTTGCCACCGCAGTACCGACTGCGTCCGGTCGAGACCCAGTAAAGCCCTTCAGCACAGCGTGCGCCGACGCCGGTGTTGCAAAAACACCTGGCCGTCGGCGACTGCCGTTCATCGGGTTACAGCGCCGGAGCCGGGATCGCCGGGGCTGGCGCTGGTGCCTTGAGCAGTTTGAGCTGGGCTTTGATCGAGGCGGTCGCACATTTGCCCGCGGCCTGTGCGGTCGTCAGCTTGCGGATCGAGGTGTAGAACAGCGCACAGGTCTTGTCGGCCTGGGCCACTTGCCAGGTCTGGGTGCAGCTTTTTAGCTCCACATCAGGATTGCTGTCCGGTTCACGGCCCATGGCGGCCTGCCAGCACGCGACACTCAAATCCTGGGCCATGACTTTCAGGCCCGCGGTATCGGCCTGGCCCTGGGCATCCTTGCCGGTGTAGCTGGCCGGATCGGCGGCGTACCAGATGTAGCTCGGATGGTTGGCGCCCAATACCGGTACCTTGACCCCGTCGACCGGGCTGATCGTCACCAGGCTCAACACGTTCATGGTTGGCCCGTATTGCTGCTTGACCCAGTTACGCACCGGTACACCGAAGGCCACCATGGGCAATGCCATGCCGCTGGCGTGCTGGGTGACCTGCTTGACCATGGTGGTCTGGTAGTCCTTGAAGTAGTCGTAGACGCCTGCCAGGTCCTTGCCGGCGTTCGACGGCGCAGCAATCGGGGCGATATCGATGATCGTCTGGTAGCCCGGCGTCTGCTCGGCCGGAATGCCATTGACGGTCAGCAGTGTGGCCCAGCGATCCGAGGTGGCCGATTTCAGGTAATCCTGGGCCTGGGTCAGCGAATAATCGGGCGGGAAGTGCAACAGTTCGACGCTTCTGCGGTTCTCCAGCGCCATGCCCAGCGGCAGGAAAAAATACCAGCTGTAGCCCCACTTACCGTCGGCGTTCAGTTTGCTGGCGCCGTTGTAGGCCAGGTCGCCGGCGTCCAGCAGTGCTGCCAAGGGCTTTTCATAGCCATTGGGGACACCGGTTATTTCGGCATGCAGCTGACCGTTATCGGTTTTCACCAGCACCTTCGCTTCGCCATAGCCATCGCGCTGCACGCTTTGAGTCAGGTAATGCTCGACGGTCTGCTCCAGCGTCCAGTTGCGATAGCAGATCACGTTGCAGTTGTTGGGGTAGGCGAAGAGGCGGGTAACGCGTTCGGTACTGCCCAGTTTCAGGGCGACATCGGCGTGGGCAGCGGTACTCAGGGTGAGGGCAGCGAGGGTGAGTCCGGCGAGTTTAAGCATGCTCAGATCCTTTTCAGCGGGGTCGCGATACCAAGATCGCACGTCATACTGGATCAACACAATGATGCAGAAAAACAGGCCTCCCGCATTTTTTTTTCAAGCCTGCGATCCAGCCCGCGATCAGTGTTTGCGGGCTGGCGAGAGGTCAGGCAATCACAATAGCCGCAGCGCCAATTGGCTGCCGGCGCGCAAGTATTCAACCTGTGCGGTCACCGCATCCTTGACGATGGCCTCACCGGTATCGCTCAGCCTGGCTTTTTTGGCATCGATGACGGCGCTCTGCAGTAACTGCATGGCGACATCCATCGCTTTCTGAAAGGCCGTCACATTGTTCTCCCTGGTCCGACCCGCTGATACGGGAGGACCAGGAAAAACTAGCCGTGCCCTTACGGCATCACTGGTGGCGTATACGCCAGCGTCGTCCCCAGTGCCCACAGCAACAGCAGCACCAACGGCGTGTGCACCAGCAACTGAACGAACGAGAATCCGATCAAGTCCCGCGCCTTCAACCCCAGCACGCCCAGCAGTGGCAGCATGTAGAACGGGTTGATCAGGTTGGGCAGGGCCTCGGCGGCGTTGTAGATCTGCACGGCCCAGCCCAGGTGGTAGTTCAGGTCGTTGGCCACTTGCATCACATACGGCGCTTCGATGATCCACTTGCCGCCGCCGGACGGAATGAAGAACCCCAGGATCGCCGAGTACACGCCCATCAGCAGGGCATAGGTGTCGTGGGAGGCAATGCTGACGAAGAAGGTCGAGATGTGGTGGGCCAGGGTCTGCGCATCGGCACCTTTGACCGTGGTCATCAGCGCGGCGATCGAACCGTACAGTGGGAACTGGATCAGCACGCCGGTGGTGGTTGGCACTGCGCGGGACACCGCGTCGAGGAAGCTGCGCGGGCGCCAGTGCAGGAGGGCACCGAGCATGATGAACAGGAAGTTGTAGGTGTTCAGGCCGGAGATCGCACTGATCGCAGGTTTGGTGGAAAACTCATGGAACAGCCATCCAGCCGCCAGCAGCACCAGCAGGATGGTCAGCAGCGGGCTGTGTTCCAGCCATTCGCCGGGACGGGTGCGCGGTTGCAGCGGTGGCAGGTTGAAGCTCGGGTCGACGCCACAGGCCTCGGCGTCTCGCGCCGTGTTCGGGCCGGGGGCGGTGGCGTAGGCGATGATCAGCGAGATGACGATCAAGGCCAGCAACATGACCCCCGATTGCCAGAGAAAGATCGTTTGGGTGAAAGGAATCACCCCGGTGATCGACAGGATCGACGGCGGCAGGCTGGCCGGGTTGGCCTGCAACTGCGCAGCCGACGACGACAAGCCCAGGGCCCACACCGCGCCCAACCCCAGGTACGCCGCCGCACCCGCGGCGCGGTAGTCCATCTTCAGGTCCGTACGGCGCGCCAGTGCACGCACCAGCAGACCGCCGAACACCAGCGACAGACCCCAGTTGAGCAGCGACGCGACCATGGAGATCAGCGCCACCCAGGCCACGGCGGAGCGCCCGTTTTTCGGCAACTTCGCCAGGCGGTCGATCAGCTTTACCGCCGGTGGCGAACTGGCGACCACATAACCGCCAATCACCACGAACGCCATTTGCATGGTGAACGGGATCAGGCTCCAGAAGCCGTCACCAAAGGCCATGGCCGCGTCAGTCGGCTTGGCGCCCATGGCCATGGTGGCCACAGCAACGATGATCACCGCCAGGGCGGCAAACACCCAGGAGTCGGGGAACCAGCGTTCGGCAAAACTTGAACAGCGCAGGGCAAAGCGGGCGGAGCGGGTATCTTCGATATCAGCGGCCACGGGACTACCTCGAATTTTTATGTTTGTTGTGGTCTTCGGGGCCGCAGGGGCCCCACTGGACAGACGCCAACATTAATTCAAGCGCATGCTTTTTGCGGCGCTGTTTTTGCGCCTATGGGACTTTGGTCTAACGGGTTGTCCGCCGGCGCGTTTGCGTAGACCATGGGCGCCTTGGTTTTTGCCTGTGCCAGAGTTCTTTACATGACTGCCAATACCGATCCACGTCCGCTGCCGTTCAGCCGCTCGGACTACAAGACCCTGGGGCTCGCGGCCCTCGGCGGCGCGCTGGAAATCTACGACTTCATCATCTTCGTATTTTTCGCCCTGACCTTGAGCCAGTTGTTTTTCCCGCCGGAAATGCCCGAGTGGCTGCGCCTGCTGCAAAGCTTTGGCATCTTCGTCACCGGGTACCTGGCGCGGCCCCTGGGCGGAATCCTGATGGCGCATTTCGCCGACAGCCTGGGGCGCAAGAAGGTGTTCAGCCTGAGCATCCTGATGATGGCGCTGCCGTGCCTGCTGATCGGGATCATGCCGACCTATGCGCAGATCGGCTATTTCGCGCCGCTGCTGCTGCTGGCCCTGCGCGTGCTCCAGGGCGCGGCGGTGGGGGGCGAAGTGCCGAGCGCCTGGGTCTTCGTGGCCGAACACGCGCCGGCCGGCCATCGCGGCTACGCCCTGGGCTTCCTGCAGGCGGGGCTGACCTTCGGTTACTTGCTCGGCGCCCTGACGGCGACGTTCCTGGCGCAGGCCTTCACCCCGGCTGAAATCCTCGACTACGCCTGGCGTTACCCATTCCTGTTGGGCGGGGTGTTTGGCGTGATTGGCGTCTGGCTGCGGCGCTGGCTCAGCGAAACCCCGGTGTTCATGGCCATGCAGGCACGGCGTGAGGCGGCCGTCGAGTTGCCGCTGCGGGCGGTCCTGCGCGAACATCGCCTGGCCCTGCTGCCGGCGATGATCCTCACCTGCGTGCTGACCTCCGCGGTAGTGGTGTTCGTGGTCATCACCCCGACCATGATGCAGAAAACCTTCGGCATGACCGCCAGCCACACCTTCGCCCTGAGCGCACTGGGCATCGTTTTCCTGAACATCGGCTGCGTGCTCGCCGGTTTGCTGGTCGATCGCATCGGCGCCTGGCGCACCGTGATGCTCTATAGCCTGCTGCTGCCCTTGGGCATCAGCGTGCTCTATAGCTGCCTGATCAGCGGTGGCAACTGGGTCGGCCTGGCTTACGCGGTGGCCGGCCTGAGTTGCGGGGTGGTGGGCGCGGTGCCGTCGGTGATGGTCAGCCTGTTCCCGGCGCGGATTCGCGTCTCGGGTATTTCCTTCACCTACAACATTGCCTACGCCGCCTGGGCGAGCATCACGCCTTTGCTATTGATCGGCCTGATGCCGTGGAGCCCCTGGATCTGCGTGATCTTCTGCGCAGTGATGGGCGCGGTGGGCGTGCTCAGCGCGGCGTATTTCGGCACACGGATGCAGAGCATCGCCGGGTGTCCGGCCGCCGGTGCGGCGTGATGGGCAAGGGTGACTGGCGCGGTTTCCTTATATTTGCAGGACAATTTTCAAGCGCTCTTCACTGTAGGAGCGAGCTTGCTCGCGATGGAGGCTAACGATTACGCGTGCTTCCTGAATGAACGCAGCGCTTTCAAAACCTTCGCGAGCAAGCTCGCTCCTACAGACCATCGGCGAGCCGCTGGACGCCAAGACCTTGCAGCCGTAACGTGACGGCTATCCGGGTTGCAAGCACATCCACCATGGGGTCAGGCAATGAGTAAACTGCGTGTGGGCGTTATTTTTGGCGGGCGGTCGGCTGAGCACGAGGTGTCGCTACAGTCGGCGAAAAACATTGTCGATGCACTGGACCGTTCGCGCTTCGAGCCGGTGCTGATCGGCATCGACAAGCAAGGCCACTGGCACCTCAACGATCCCTCGAATTTCCTGCTGAACCAGGAAAACCCGGCCCTGATCGCGCTCAATCAATCCAATCGCGAATTGGCCGTGGTGCCGGGCAAGGCCCGTCAGCAACTGGTGGAAACGGCGGGGCCCGAATTGCTGGGCCATGTCGACGTGATCTTCCCGATCGTCCACGGCACCCTGGGCGAAGACGGTTGCCTGCAGGGCTTGCTGCGCATGGCCGATTTGCCGTTTGTCGGTTCCGATGTGCTGGGGTCGGCGGTCTGCATGGACAAGGACATCAGCAAGCGCCTGTTGCGTGATGCTGGCCTTGCCGTCACGCCGTTCGTCACCCTGACCCGCGCCAGCGCCGCGCGCACGGGTTTCGCCGAGGTCAGCGGCAAGCTCGGCCTGCCGCTGTTCGTCAAGCCGGCCAACCAGGGGTCTTCCGTTGGTGTAAGCAAGGTGACTGACGAAGCCGAATATGCGGCGGCGGTCGAGCTGGCATTGAGCTTCGATGAAAAAGTGCTGATCGAGTCGGCGGTCAAGGGGCGCGAGATCGAATGCGCGGTCCTTGGCAACGAGGAGGCCATCGCCAGCGGTTGTGGCGAGATCGTGGTGCACAGCGGGTTTTACTCCTACGACAGCAAGTACATCGACGAAAAGGCCGCGCAGGTGGTGGTTCCGGCCCAGATCAGCGTCGAAGCCAGCGAGCGCATCCGCGCCATGGCCGTCGAGGCGTTCCAGTTGCTGGGCTGCTCCGGCCTGGCGCGGGTCGATGTCTTCCTGACCGAGAGCGGCGAAGTGCTGATCAACGAAATCAATTCGCTGCCGGGGTTCACCCGCATCAGCATGTACCCGAAACTGTGGCAGGCAGCCGGCATGACCTACAGTGAACTGGTCACGCGCTTGATCGACCTGGCACTGGCGAAACACCAGGCCCGGCAGGCGTTGAAAATCAGTCGTTGAGGGGACGCGGGCCTGCCAACGCCCAGGCAGACCCGTTCACGCCGTTAGCGACTCAATCCCCCAATGCTTCCCCCTCACGCCTAGGATCGGCCCCGCCGGCCAGCGAAGCCTTACCCTGCGCATCCTTGACCCGGACAATTGCCTGGGTGCCGCTGGTCATGTCTATTTCATTGACGGCGTGGCCCTTGTCCTTGAGTACCTGGATCAACTTCGCGCTGAACTGCCCGTTCTCCAGTTCGGTCGGGCCATTTCGGCTGCCGAAGTTGGGCAGGTTGATCGCCGCTTGCGGATCGAGCTGCCAGTCGAGCAGGCCGATGGTGGTCTTGGCCACGTACTCGATGATCTGCGAACCACCGGGCGATCCAAGACTGGCGAGGAACTCACCGCTGTGGCGGTCGAAGATCAGCGTCGGGGCCATGGAGGAGCGCGGACGCTTGCCGGGCTCGACGCGGTTGGCGACTTTCTGTCCGTTCTCCTCGGGAATGAACGAGAAGTCGGTCATCTCGTTGTTGAGCAGGAAACCCTGGACCATCAGGTGCGAGCCGAAGGCGGATTCGATGGTGGTGGTCATGGACACCGCGCCGCCTGCGTCATCGACCGCCACCACTTGCGAGGTGGAGATGCGCAAGGGCGAGCGGTCTGGCGCGAAAGCGACCTGGATGCCCGGCGGCGTGCCCGGTTTGGCCATGCCCATGCTGTGCTCGCCGATCAGTGCAGCCCGGCTGGCCAGATAGGCCGGGTCGATCAGGCCCTTGACGGGCACCGGCACGAAGTCCGAGTCGGCCACGTACTGCGCACGATCGGCATAGGCCAGGCGCTCGGCTTCGCTGATCAGGTGCACGGCCTCGGCGGGCGGCTCAAAGCCGGCGGTGGTGTTGGTTTTCACCGGTTGCATGGGCGCCAAGGCCCAGCGCTTGTCGCGCGTTTCCAGGGCCTGCAGGGTGCCGAGGATCTGCGCCATGGCAATCCCGCCCGACGACGGCGGCGGCATGCCACAGACCTGCCAGCGTTTGTAGTCGGTACAAAGGGGCGCGCGCTCCTTGGCGCTGTAGTTGGCCAGGTCGCTCAGCGACAGGCTGCCAGGGTTGGCGTGCCCCTTGACCTTGGCCACGATCTCCTGGGCAACGGGCCCTTTGTACAAGGCATCCGGCCCTTCCTTGGCGATGCGTTGCAACACGGCGGCCAAGGGTGGATTTTTCAACAGCGTGCCGGCGGCTTTCGGGCTGCCATCGGCATTGAGGAAATACGCTGACATCTCCGCTGAGCGCCTCAGGGATGAATCCGCGGCGATCAGCCGGTGCAGGCGGGGCGATATGACAAAGCCTTGCTCCGCGAGCGTGATGGCGGGTTCGAACAGCTGCGCCCATGGCAGGCGACCGTGTTTTTGATGGGCCAGCTCCAAGGCTCGCAACACCCCCGGGGTGCCCACCGAGCGCCCTCCGATCACCGCCTGGGTGAACGTCATCGGTTGGCCATCGGCCTGCAGGAACAGTTTTTCGCTGGCGCCGGCCGGTGCGGTTTCGCGCCCGTCGTAAGTGCGCACGGATTGGCCGTCCCAGAGCACGATCAACGCGCCGCCGCCTATCCCTGATGACTGCGGCTCGACCAGTGTCAGTACCGCTTGCATCGCAATGGCGGCATCGATGGCCGAGCCGCCCCGACGCAGCATCTCCCGCCCGGCTTCGGCCGCCAAGGGGTTGGCCGCGGCCGCCATGTGCCGGGAGGCATGTCGAGTCTGCAGGTCGGTGCGATAACCGGACGCGCTTTCCGGTGCCGCCGGCAGCGTCGGGGCCGACGCGTTGTGGCAGGCGCCAAGGGTCAGCGCGGTAATGATCAGCGTGAGGGCTGACAGGCGAACGCGACTCGAGTGGGAGGCTGAGAACATGGGGCACTCCGTCCGTTGGATAAATGTATCGGCGACTGTATCGGCGACCTCGCAGTGACGCAAACCAGAAGGCGCGGTTGCCCTTCATCAATCGACGGATTTTAGGTAGGGTCGTTGCCAGCGATCACGCCAGAAGAACCACAAGAGGCAGCCATGCAGAGCGAGTTTCCCACCCAGCCAAGCTACCGTTCCCAGCGCGAACAATTCCTGGCGGCGGCAACCGCGGCCGGCGCGACGCTGACTGAGTATCCCCATCCCCTCAAGGGGCCTTCAGGCGAGGCGCTGGGCACCGATGTGGCGGTACTCGGCGATCCTGGCGCCAAGCGCCTGCTGATCGCGCTGAGCGGCACGCACGGGGTCGAGGGGTTCTATGGCTCGGGGTGCCAGATCAAGTGGCTGCAGGAGCTCGGCAAGCGCACATTGCCGGCCGATGTCGCGGTGGTGATGATTCATGCGATCAATCCCTGGGGCATGGCGTGGCTGCGCAGGGTCAACGAAGACAACATCGACCTGAACCGCAATCACCTGGATTTCAACGGTGCGTTGCCGGACAACCTGGCCTATGACGCCCTGCATGAGATTTACGCCTGCACCCAGTTGCGCGGGCCCGAGCGTGACCGCGCGGATGCCTTGCTCGACGAGCAGATCCGTCTGCATGGCTGGCCTGCGGTCATGTCGATTGTCGAAGGTGGCCAGCATGCGCATGCGGATGGTCTGTTCTACGGTGGGGTAGCCCCCAGCTGGTCGAACCGCACGTTGCAGCAGATCATGCAAATGCACGTGGCCCATGCGGACGTCGCCCTGTGTTTCGACTTGCACACCGGTGCCGGGGAGTATGGTCATCCGATGTTGCTGACGATCACCCAGGCGCCGTATCCGGCATTGGCCGATGCGCAGGCGATTTATGGCCCATGGCTCTACACCCTGCACACGGGTGCCGACACCCTGAGCGAAACCGGAGTGGCGGCGACGGCTACCGGCTACACCTCGCAAGCCTTGATCGATGCGCTACCGCAGGTGCGGTTGATGCCCTTCGTCATCGAGTGCGGGACTTATCCGGGGCCGGAGGTTCATCGGCATCTGCGCGATGACCATTGGTTGCATCTGCACGGTGATGTTCACGATGGAGTAGGGCGCGAGATCAAGTTGAGCCTGCTTGAACAGTTCTATCCCGCCGACAGCGATTGGCAGGCCATGGTCTGGTTGCGGACCTGGCAGATCTGGGAGCGGGGATTGACCACCTTGCCGACGCTTCGGGCCTGAGGCCTGTAGGAGCGAGCTTGCTCGCGATGGTCGTCAACGATGACGCGTGCTGACTGATTAAGCGCGGTGCCCTTGAGACCATCGCGAGCAAGCTCGCTCCTACAAGGGTGCAGCCATTTTCGCGAGGCAAAAAAAAACGGCCTACCTTTCGGTAAGCCGTTTTTAGCACTTGGTGGCTACACAGGGACTTGAACCCCGGACCCCAGCATTATGAATGCTATGCTCTAACCAACTGAGCTATGTAGCCAAGATGGCGCGCATTATTCACCGGTAATGGAGATGCGTCAAGCGTAAATTTAAAATATTTCTCTACACTTTCAACCGCTTATCTTCCCGAGCTGAAAAACCGGAGCGGAGGAGGGCATCGATCAAGCCGAAATCTGCGAAATTGCGAGGTCGTTAGCAGGCTAAGGGGATGGCGCTGCCGCAGCGAAAAATGGCACATTGATGCACCTGCCGGTGTGCATCCCTCTGTTTTTCGGAAATTTCATGGCTATCAGCAACGTTCAGTCCGCCACTGCGGCGGCGCCCGCGTCTTCACAAAGCAGTCCGTTGGTCATGCGCATCATTGGCGCAGTGGCGCTGGCGCACCTGATCAACGACCTGATTCAATCGGTGCTGCCGTCAATCTACCCGATGCTCAAGGCCAACTATGGCCTGACGTTCACCCAGGTCGGCCTGATCACCCTGACGTTTCAACTGACCGCATCACTGCTGCAACCCTGGGTCGGCTACCACACCGACCGCCATCCCAAACCCTGGCTGTTGCCGGCCGGTACGGTCTGCACCTTGATCGGCATCGTGATGATGTCGGTGGTCGGCAGCTTCCCGCTGATCCTGCTGGCGGCGGGCTTGATCGGCATTGGCTCCTCGACCTTCCACCCGGAAGCTTCTCGCGTGGCACGACTGGCCTCGGGAGGGCGATTCGGCTTGGCGCAATCGACCTTCCAGGTCGGCGGCAACGCGGGCTCGGCGTTCGGTCCGTTGCTGGCGGCGGCGATCATCATCCCTTACGGGCAAGGGCATGTGGCCTGGTTCGGCCTGTTCGCGGTGTTTGCCCTGTTCGTGCTTTACCGGATCAGCCGCTGGTACGCCAACCACTTGAACCTGTTCAAGCTCAAGCAGGGCCAGGCAGCGACCCACGGCCTGTCCAAGGGCCGGGTGACCAGTGCGCTGGTGGTGCTTGGGTTGCTGGTGTTCTCCAAGTACTTCTACATGTCCAGCCTCACCAGTTACTTCACGTTCTACCTGATCGAGAAGTTCGACCTGTCTGTGGCCAGTTCGCAACTGCACCTGTTCCTGTTTCTCGGCGCGGTGGCCGCGGGGACCTTCTTTGGCGGGCCCATCGGCGACAAGATCGGGCGCAAGGCGGTGATCTGGTTCTCGATCCTTGGCGTTGCCCCCTTTACCTTGCTGCTGCCCCATGTGGACCTGTTCTGGACCACCGTCCTCAGTGTGGTCATCGGCTTCATCCTCGCCTCGGCCTTCTCGGCCATCGTGGTGTACGCCCAGGAGCTGGTGCCGGGCAATGTCGGGATGATTGCCGGGGTGTTCTTCGGCCTGATGTTCGGTTTCGGCGGGATTGGCGCGGCATTGCTAGGGCACCTGGCGGACATCCACGGCATCGAATACGTGTACTACCTGTGTTCGTTCCTGCCGTTGCTGGGGGTATTGGCGATTTTCCTGCCGCGTACCAAAAAGGCCTGATCACCCACCACATGGCCGGAAGCTCGAGCTTGCACGAGACTTCCGGCTGAAAAGCCGGATAATGGCGACCATTCGTTTGCTCGTTATTCTGGTACCCCGCATGGAAATCAAGGTCAATTTTCTCGACAACCTTCGACTTGAAGCCAAGTTCGATGACTTCACCGTGGTGGCCGATCAACCTATCCGCTACAAGGGCGATGGTTCGGCCCCCGGTCCGTTCGACTACTTCCTGGCTTCGTCGGCGTTGTGTGCGGCGTACTTCGTGAAGTTGTACTGCGACACCCGCAACATTCCCACCGATAACATCCGCCTGTCGCAGAACAATATTGTCGACCCGGAAAACCGCTACAACCAGATCTTCAAGATCCAGGTCGAGTTGCCGGCTGATATCTCCGACAAGGACCGCCAGGGCATCCTGCGTTCCATCGACCGTTGCACCGTGAAAAAAGTGGTGCAGGCCGGGCCGGAGTTCGTGATTGAAGAAGTGGAAAACCTCGATGCCGACGCCCAGGCATTGCTGATGCCGGCTTCCACTTCAGGTTCGGATGCGGGCACCTACATTGTCGGCAAGGACCTGCCGCTGGAGCAGACCATTGCCAACATGTCGGGCATTCTCGCAGGCTTGGGCATGAAGATCGAAATCGCCTCGTGGCGCAATATCGTGCCCAATGTGTGGTCGCTGCATATCCGCGATGCGCACTCGCCGATGTGTTTCACCAATGGCAAGGGCGCCACCAAGGAAGGCGCGCTGGCGTCGGCCTTGGGCGAGTTCATCGAGCGGCTGAACTGCAACTTTTTCTATAACGATCAGTTCTGGGGAGAAGACATCGCCAACGCGGCGTTTGTGCATTACCCGAACGAGCGCTGGTTCCAGCCTGGCCCTAAAGACGAACTGCCGGCGGAGATTCTCGACGAGTACTGCCTGCGGATCTTCAACCGCGATGGCGAGTTGCGTGGCTCGCATCTGTTCGACACCAACTCGGGCAACGAAGAGCGCGGCATCTGTTCGCTGCCGTACGTGCGCCAGTCGGACGGCGAGGTGGTGTATTTCCCTTCCAACCTGATCGAAAACCTGTACCTGAGCAACGGCATGAGCGCCGGCAATACGCTGGCCGAAGCGCAGGTACAGTGCCTGTCGGAAATCTTCGAGCGCGCGGTGAAGCGCGAAATCATCGAGGGCGAATTCGCCCTGCCGGATGTGCCCGCCGAAGTGCTGGCGAAGTACCCAGGGATTCTGGCCGGTATCCAGGCGCTGGAAGAGCAGGGGTTCCCTGTGTTGGTCAAGGATGCGTCTCTGGGTGGCGAATTCCCGGTGATGTGCGTCACCTTGATGAACCCGCGCACCGGCGGTGTATTCGCCTCGTTCGGCGCGCACCCGAGCCTGGAAGTGGCGCTGGAGCGCAGCCTGACGGAATTGTTGCAGGGCCGCAGCTTCGAAGGCTTGAACGACTTGCCGCTGCCGACCTTCGAAGGTCATGCGGTGACCGAGCCGAACAACTTCGTCGAGCACTTCATCGATTCCAGCGGCGTGGTGTCGTGGCGCTTCTTCAGTGCCCAGTCGGACTACGAATTCGTCGAGTGGGACTTCTCCGGCCAGGGTGAAGACTCCAATGCCGAGGAAGCCGCGACCTTGTTCGGCATTCTCGAAGGCATGGGCAAGGAAGTGTACATGGCGGTGTATGAGCACATCGGTGCAACGGCCTGCCGAATCCTGGTGCCGGACTACTCGGAAATTTATCCGGTGGACGACCTGATCTGGGACAACACCAACAAGGCGCTGTTCTTCCGCGAGGACATCCTCAATCTGCACAGCCTCGACAAGGCCGGCCTGAAGTCGCTGGTCAAGCGTCTGGAAGACAGCGAGCTGGACGACTACACCGACATCACCACCTTGATCGGTATCGAGTTCGACGACAACACCGCCTGGGGTCAGTTGACGATCCTGGAGTTGAAGTTGCTGATCTATCTCGCCTTGCAGAAGTTTGAAGAGGCGAAAGAGGCGGTGGAAATGTTCCTGCAGTACAACGACAACACGGTCGAGCGCGGCTTGTTCTACCAGGCCGTGAACGTGGTGCTGGAAATGGAGCTGGACGAGGACCTGGAGCTGGTCGATTACGAGGGCAACTTCCGCCGTATGTTCGGCAACGAGCGCATGGACGCCGCGATCGGCTCCGTGAACGGCAGCGTGCGCTTCTTCGGCTTGACGCCGACCAGCATGAAGCTGGAGGGTCTCGACCGGCACCTGCGCCTGATCGACAGCTACAAGAAACTGCACTCGGCCCGCGCGAAAGTGGCGAACTGATCCACTTTCATAGCGCTCACAAAAAAAGCACCCAAGGGTGCTTTTTTTGTTGATGGCTGCAAACGTCAGACGTTGAAGCGGAAGTGCATCACGTCGCCGTCCTTGACGATGTAATCCTTGCCTTCCAGGCGCCATTTACCGGCTTCCTTGGTACCGGCTTCGCCCTTGTACTGGATGAAGTCGTTGTAGGCGATCACTTCGGCGCGGATAAAGCCTTTTTCGAAGTCGGTGTGGATCACGCCAGCGGCTTGTGGTGCGGTGGCACCAACGCGTACGGTCCAGGCGCGGACTTCTTCGACACCGGCGGTGAAGTAGGTCTGCAGGTGCAGCATTTCGTAGCCGGCGCGGATCACGCGGTTCAGGCCAGGCTCTTCGAGGCCCAGGGCTTCGAGGAACATGTCTTTCTCTTCGCCGTCGTCGAGCTCGGCGATTTCCGCTTCGATCTTGTTGCAGACCGGAACAACCATGGCGCCTTCTTCTTCGGCGATGGCCCTGACCACGTCCAGGTGCGGGTTGTTCTCGAAACCGTCTTCAGCGACGTTGGCGATGTACATTACCGGTTTGGTGGTCAGCAGGTGGAAGCCCTTGATCACCGCTTTTTCGTCGGTGCTCATGTTCTTCATCAGGCTGCGCGCTGGCTTGCCTTCGGTGAAGTGAGCGATCAGTTGCTCCAGCAGGCCTTTCTGGACCACGGCGTCCTTGTCACCGCCCTTGGCGTTACGCGCGACTTTCTGCAGTTGTTTCTCGCAGCTGTCGAGGTCGGCGAAGATCAGTTCCAGGTCGATGATTTCGATGTCGCGTTTCGGGTCGACGCTGTTGGAGACGTGAATCACGTTCTCGTCTTCGAAGCAGCGGACCACGTGGGCGATGGCATCGGTTTCACGGATGTTGGCCAGGAACTTGTTGCCCAGGCCTTCACCTTTCGACGCGCCGGCCACCAGGCCTGCGATGTCGACGAATTCCATGGTGGTCGGCAGGATGCGCTTTGGATTGACGATTTCCGCCAGGGCTTGCAGGCGTGGATCCGGCATCGGCACGATACCGCTGTTCGGTTCGATGGTGCAGAAGGGGAAGTTCTCGGCCGCGATACCGGATTTGGTCAGGGCGTTGAACAGGGTGGACTTGCCGACGTTAGGCAGGCCGACGATGCCGCAATTGAATCCCATGGTGTTTCCCCTCGGATAAGAGTCAGGCCTTCTGGCTGTGCAGGTTTTTCATCGCGCGGTTCCATTCACCGGCGAGGATATCCGGCAGCACGCCGAGGGCAAAGTCGATGCTGGCATCGAGTTTTTCCTGTTCGGCGCGTGGCGCACGACCCAGGACGAAATTTGAAACCATACTGGCGACGCCCGGGTGGCCGATGCCAAGTCGCAGGCGGTAGAAAGTATTCTGATTGCCCAGTTGCGCGATGATGTCGCGCAACCCGTTGTGACCGCCATGGCCGCCGCCCTGCTTGAGCTTGGCAACGCCGGGTGGCAGGTCGAGTTCGTCGTGCGCCACGAGGATTTCTTCAGGCTTGATGCGGAAGAATCCGGCAAGGGCCGCCACGGCCTGGCCGCTGCGGTTCATGTACGTGGTGGGAATCAGCAGACGAACATCCTGACCCTGATGCGAATAGCGCCCGGTCAGGCCGAAATATTTGCGGTCCGCCACAAGGTTCACACCTTGTGCGTTCGCGATGCGCTCAACAAAAAGGGCCCCTGCGTTATGCCGGGTCTGTTCGTATTCAGCGCCTGGATTACCCAGGCCAACGATCAGTTTGATGGCAGTCACGATAGGGGCCCTTCCTTGGAGTGGTGGATAACATCGCCGCAATCCGGGAGAGCGGCGAAAGTGGACGAAAATTGCTCATTTACCATGATGTAAACTCCGCGTTCTCGCCCGCTTTCTCGCTACGTTCCAGTCCGCGATGTTACTTGATCACTCCGGCATCACAGAGTGAATTACTCTGCAGCGCCTTCTTCGGTAGCTTCTGGAGCAACACGTGGAGCGTGGACGTTGGCAACAGCCTTGTCATCACCGTGTGCCAGAGCAACGAACTCAACGCCTTTAGGAGCTTTGAGGTCGGACAGGTGAATGATCGAACCGATTTCGGCGTTAGCCAGGTCGACTTCGATGAATTCAGGCAGGTCTTTCGGCAGGCAGGTCACTTCGATTTCCGAAACAACGTGCGAAATTTCGCCGCCTTTCTTGGTCGGAGCTTCTTCGCCAACGAAGTGTACAGGCACGATAGCGGTCAGTTTCTGGCCAGCTACAACGCGTACGAAGTCGGCGTGCATCACGTGGCCTTTGGCCGGGTGACGCTGCAGAGCCTTGATGATTACGTTTTGCTTGGTGCCACCAACGTTCAGCTCGATGATGTGGCTGTAAGCCGCTTCGTTTTCGAGCAGTTTGGCAACTTCTTTGGCCAGCATGCTGATGGATTCAGGGGCTTTTTCGCCACCGTAAACTACAGCTGGAACCAGGCTTGCGAGACGACGCAGGCGGCGGCTCGCACCTTTCCCCAGGTCGGAACGCACTTCAGCATTCAGAGTAAAATCGTTCATGTTGTATCTCCAAAATAACCACACTCGCCCCAGCGTTTGCGACCAGCGCTAAAGGCGATATGGGCAAAAAAGCCCCGCCCCGACAGGAATGCCGGGGCGGGGCGCTTTTCGTCAACGAGACATTTCGAGAAGGGCAGGGCCCTTAGCGGAACATCGCGCTGATCGATTCTTCATTGCTGATGCGGCGGACCGCCTCGGCAACAACCGGTGCGATATCCAGTTGACGGATACGCGCACAGGCTTGTGCTGCAGCGGACAGCGGGATGGTGTTGGTCACCACCAGCTCGTCCAGCACGGAATTTTCAATGTTTTCGATCGCCCGACCCGACAGCACAGGGTGCGTGCAGTAGGCGAAAACCTTGGCAGCGCCATGCTCTTTCAAGGCCTTGGCCGCGTGGCACAGGGTGCCGGCGGTATCGACCATGTCATCGACCAGAATACAGGTACGCCCTTCGACATCACCGATGATATGCATCACTTCAGAGTGATTGGCTTTCTCACGGCGTTTGTCGATGATCCCGAGATCCACGCCCAGGGATTTGGCAACGGCACGTGCACGCACGACGCCACCAATGTCCGGGGACACGATCATCAGGTTTTCGAAGCGCTGATCTTCAATGTCATCCACCAGAACCGGGGAGCCGTAGATGTTATCTACCGGAATATCGAAGAAACCCTGGATTTGGTCAGCATGCAGATCAACCGTGAGAACACGGTCGATGCCGACTACGGTAAGCATGTCAGCAACGACTTTCGCGCTGATAGCCACACGTGCGGAACGCGGACGGCGATCCTGACGGGCATAACCAAAGTAAGGAATAACAGCAGTGATACGAGTAGCCGAGGAGCGGCGGAAGGCATCAGCCATCACTACCAGTTCCATCAGGTTATCGTTGGTCGGAGCGCAAGTCGGCTGAATAATGAAGACATCTTTACCGCGGACGTTTTCATTGATCTCGGCTGTAATTTCGCCGTCGGAAAATTTACCGACAGAGATGTCACCGAGAGGGATATGCAGCTGACGTACGACACGCCGAGCCAGATCGGGGTTAGCATTCCCCGTAAAGACCATCATCTTGGACACGCGCAGTACCTAGAGGCTGAGGGTAACCTGGATGAGTATTGAAAATGGCAGGGGCGGCTGGATTCGAACCAACGCATGGCAGGATCAAAACCTGCTGCCTTACCGCTTGGCGACGCCCCTGTATCTGTTGCAACGAGTGCCTAACACACGGTTCCTTTAGAGCAGACTTTGCAGCTTGCGATGCAACATCGAA
>NZ_JAXDEQ010000063.1:0-26922 GCF_035065025.1 Pseudomonas sp. YuFO8
GGCTTGCCGGCGAAGGCGTTCTCAAGTACGCCTTCGCCGGCAAGCCGGCTCCTACAGGTTCGATGTCCGGCGAGGGTCTTGTGTAGGCCAACGTCCTACATTTCATAAACAAAATACGCGTCCAGCCCCCGGAAATACCCGGTTGCAAGCCATTACATCCCCACCTAACATCGATGCTCTACGGGTACAGCGGAGCTGTCCAACCCACCCGCATTCAAGGAACCAGAATGTCCCAACGCATCCATCGCAGCATCGACCTGCCCCTTCGAACCGGCCTCAACCGCGACGAACTGTGGGAAGACCACGACAAAGGCCTGATCAAATGCTGGGAAGTCGGCCGCCAGCGTGCCACCCGCTTCCCCGACCTCGCCCGACAATGCCTCGCCGGTGAGCTGCCGGTGCTGGGCTGGAAAGGTGGCGTCAGCCGCAGCCTGAAAAAACTGGAAAAATACGGCTCCCTCAAATACCTGGCGCAGTGGCAGGGTCTGCGCGGGGAGGATCTGGATGTGGATCTGGGCGAAGAACGGGTGCTGACCTGTGCGCGAACCGGGATGGTGGTGACGTTTACCCCGGATAGGGCGAAGTATTTTAATCAGGTGACGGAAGCGGAAGTCTAAGGGTGGATCTGTCAGTAAGAAGGTTCATTATCTTGTGGTGGGCAGTATTGGTAACGATCAGTGGTTACACAGCAGTTATGGAACAAAAATCAAAAAAGCCGTTGAACTGAGGGAAAGTGGCGTACTCATTGCCATCATCAGCGAAGATCATTGGCAAAGGGTGCTTTTCGGATAAGCCAACTCAGGCGGGAGTGTGCAATGAACAATGATGCGCGGATGCAACATGTCCTGACTCCAAGCCTGAATCTCGCCTACGAGGAACACGGCCCCATCACCGGCGAGCCGATCATTTTGCTCCACGGCTTCCCCTACTCCCCCCGCGCCTACGACGAAATCGCTCCACCCCTCGCCGCCAAGGGCTACCGAGTGATCGTGCCCTACCTGCGCGGCTATGGCCCGACCCGCTTCAACAGCCCCGACACCCTGCGCTCCGGTCAGCAAGCCGCCCTCGCCCAGGATTTGCTCGATCTGATGGACGCCCTATTCATCCCGCAAGCCGCCCTTTGCGGTTACGACTGGGGCGGTCGGGCGGCGTGCATTGTGGCGGCGCTGTGGCCGGGGCGGGTTCGTTGCCTGGTGACCGGTGATGGATACAACCTGCAGGACATTCCCCGCTCGACCCGGCCACGGGACCCGGAATCCGAGCATCGCCTCTGGTATCAGTACTATTTTCACACGCCGCGCGGCGTTGCAGGCCTGACTGAAAATCGCCGGGCCCTGTGTGAATTGCTCTGGAAACTGTGGTCGCCGACCTGGGCCAAAGGCCCTGAGTTGTACCCGTTGAGCGAGCCTGCCTTCGTCAATCCGGATTTTGTCGAGGTGGTGATTCACTCATACCGGCATCGGTTCATGTATGCGCCGGGCGATCCGGCGCTGGAGTCGATGGAAGAGGCGCTGACCCAACAACCGCCGATCAGCGTGCCAACGATTTCCCTGTGCGGCGCCGACGATGGCGTGGGCCCGGCACCCGAGATCGACGACGACATCGAACACTTCACCGGGCATTACGAGCGCCGGGTGCTGGCCGGCGTCGGGCACAACATTCCCGAAGAAGCGCCCGAGGCTACGCTCAAGGCGTTACTGGATCTGCTTGCGCGCTGACTGAAAAGCGCTCGCGATAGGCCTGCGGTGTTACCCCCATGGCCCGCAGGAAACTGCGGCGCAGGGTTTCTTCGCTGCCGAAGCCGCATTGCACGGCCACCCGCTTGATTGGCACGCCGGTATCGCTGAGCAGGCGCCGCGCGGTTTCGACGCGGATCAGCTCGATGGCCCGGGCCGGGGTCTGGCCGGTGTCGGCGCGGTAGTGACGGACGAAGCTGCGTTCGCTCATGCCGGCCTGCAGGGCCAGGGTCGGGATGCCGAGGTCTTTGCTGAGGTTTTCACTGATCCAGGCGTGAAGTTCATCGAAGCGGTTGCCTTCTTTCTGCAAAGACAGGGTCACGCTGAATTGCGACTGGCCGCCCGGGCGTTTCAGAAACACCACCAGTTGCCGGGCGACTTCCAGGGCCATGGTCCGACCGAGGTCGGCTTCGACCATGGCCAACGCCAGGTCGATGCCGGCGGTGACGCCGGCCGAGGTCCAGACCGGGCCGTCGTTGATGAAGATCGGATTGGGCTCGACCTGCAATTGCGGGTGTTGCTGCGCCAACTGTTCGCAACGGGTCCAGTGGGTGACAACACGCCGGCCATCGAGCCAGCCGCTGGCTGCCAGCAGGAACGCCCCGGTGCACACCGATGCCACGCGCCGGCACTGCGCCGCATGCTCGCGCACCCAATGGACAAGTGAGGGGTCCTGCGCCGCCGCATAGACGCCCCAACCCCCGGCGATGATCAGGGTGTCGCTGCCCTCCTCGGGCAAAGGCTCGGCCAGCAACGCCAGGCCCGCCGACGACAGCACCGCCCCGCCGCCGCTGCTTATCACCGATGGCGCATAAGGGGGCGGCGAACCCTGCTGGCAGGCGATGTCGTTGGCCGACGCAAACACCTGCAACGGCCCGGTGACATCGAGCACTTGCACGTTGGCGAACGCGAGCACGTGAATGGTTTTCGGCATGTTGGCGTAATTCGTGGGGTGATTGGCGTGTACGCCAAATCCTAGGCGCCTACAGTGAAGGCGTCCACCCACTCCAGGAGAAAAACACCATGACCTTGCAGATCGGTTTTCTGTTGTTTCCACAGGTGCAGCAACTCGACCTGACCGGCCCGTATGACGTGCTGGCCTCGCTGCCGGACGTGAAGGTGCATCTGATCTGGAAGGACCTGATGCCCATCACCGCCAGTACCGGCCTGATGCTCAAGCCGACCGTGACCTTCGACGATTGCCCGGCGCTGGATGTGATCTGCGTGCCCGGGGGCAGCGGAGTCGGGCCGTTGATGGAAGATGAGCAAACCCTGGCGTTCATCAAGGCCCAGGCTGCCAACGCGCGGTACGTGACGTCGGTCTGCACCGGTGCGCTGGTGCTGGGTGCGGCGGGCCTGCTTCAAGGCAAACGGGCCACCACCCATTGGGCGTATCACCAATTGCTGGCGCCGTTGGGAGCAATTGCGGTGAAGGATCGGGTGGTGCGCGACGGCAATCTGCTGACCGGTGGCGGGATCACCGCAGGCATCGATTTCGCCCTGACCCTGGCCGCAGAACTGTTCGACCGGGACACGGCAGAGCTGGTGCAATTGCAACTGGAATACGCGCCTGCGCCGCCCTTTCAGGCCGGTAGCCCGGAAACCGCGCCCGCCAGGGTGCTGGAGGAAGCTCGCGCACGTGCCGCTGCGTCATTGCAACTGCGCGCGCAAATCACCGAGCGTGCGGCGGCGAAACTCGACCGGCAATGAAATACCGGCTGCGGTTCACGCAGCCCGTATTTTTCTGACGCCCATAAAAAAACCCGCCGAAGCGGGTTCTTCCAAGACCATTACAACTCCCTGTCGTCAGCATCCCTTGCAAATGGCCGATCATCCGTGATCCTGAGCACTTCCTGTGCATCAGTGGATGGGGCCAGAATACGCATCGGATCCAATTTGTAACAGACGACATAGTTGTTTCCGCGTGTAAGACATTCGCTATAGATGCACTTCCAAATCTCTCCGACCGGTTATAACCGTCACTCGCCCGCACGTTCCCGGGCCTTGGCGTTTTCGGCGAGGAATTGCTCGAGACGGTTCAATTGCTCCTCCCAGCCACGGCTGTCCATGTAATACGCCTCCTTCTGGCGTACATCGGGAATGTGCGCGAAACCTGACTCGGACACCTTGAGCAAGGTACCGCCTTCGTAGTCTTGCAGTTCGAACTTGACCAGCGTGGTGGGCTCCTGGGAGTAGTCGATTTTCGGGTTCACCGCATAGGGGTGCCAGCGAAAGGAAAACAATTGCTGCGGCTCGACCCGCTCGACCAGCACGTTCCACAACACGTGTTCATAACCGGGATACGTAACCTGCCCCTGCGTCCACTCGCCGGCAATGAAACGCCGGCCTTCGAGCGCAACGCCGAACCACTGACCGAACGCCTCGGCATCGACCAAGGCGCGCCATACAAGCGCGCGTGGCGACTTGAGCATGATTTTGCGTTCAAAACTGTTGGGTACTGGTTTCATACGTCACCTCCTGTAATGAACAACAGTAGGCCTGTAAGACCACATGTCCAGCCCGAAAGTTGTATCAATCGGGCGTCAGTTGTCGAAATCGCCGTCTTTGCGTCGCTACACTGGCGCAAATTCCCCTGTTACAGCGAGCCTATTGCATGTACTCACGTTTCCTTCTGGCACTCACGCCTTTGCTGCTAATCACCCAGGCCCAGGCCGTGGACTGCGACAACGCCAGCGACCAGGCGACGATGAACCAGTGTGCCGCACAGCAGCATGCGGCGGTGGACAAGGAGTTGAATGCGCTTTACCAGCAGATCACCACGCGTTTGAAGGGCGACCCTGACGGCAAGAAACTGCTGGTGGGGGCGCAGCGTTCGTGGATTGCGTTTCGCGATGCCGAGTGCAAGTTTTCGGCGTCCGGGGTGGAGGGTGGGAGTGTTTATCCGCTGATCTACGGCAATTGCGTGACCGAGTTGACCAGGGCGCGGGTGGAGACGTTCAAGACCTACCTGAAGTGCCCGGAGGGGGATTTGGGGTGTCCGGTGCCGGGGGTCTGATTTTGTAGTGTTTTTGAGGGCCTATTCGCGAGCAAGCCCGCTCCCACATTTGATCGCGTTCTTTCTGGAAGAACTCGGTCCAGTGTGGGAGCGGGCTTGCTCGCGAAGGCGTCAGTTCAGACGCCGCAATTACCGCACAAATATCTGCGCCGTGGTAATCGCCATATCCCCACCCGGCAACTTGATGCTGCCCACCTGTTTCAGGCTGTCGGCATCGAAGATCGCCACATCGTTGAACGTCCCGGCCAGGTAGATCTTGCTCCCGTCCTTGTTGAAGGAAATGCAGTAGTAGGAGTGATCGAGCGTCGCCGCCTGGAGCATTTTCTTTTCCTTGATGTCGTACTTGGCCAGGCGGTTGAGCACGCCGAACATCAGGTTGGGATCTTTTGGCGAGCGCATGCCGCTGAAGTAGATTTCCGTCAGGGGCCCGAAGTCGGTGGTTTCGGTCTTGCCGGTCTTCAGGTCGACACTGAACAGGCCGTACAGGTATTCGGCGGTGGCCGGGTCCTGCTGCTTGTCCTTGAATTTCGCCGCGGTGTAGAGCAGCGAGAAGTCATGCCGGTAGGTCTGCTGGTTCCACACGTAGAGCACGTCCGGCGCGCTGTAGTTCGCGCGTTTCCAGTGACGGCTGGGGATCAGCACGTCGAACTTGCCGGTCTGCACATTGACCTTGTAGACATCCGCCCCGGCCACGTACAGCGTGCCGTCGTCACCGCTCTGCATGATGGTCAGCTGGCGTGGCGCCGGGAAACTGCGCACCGGCTTGGCGTCCAGGCCAGCGTCGGTTTTGTACACGTCGAGTCGCGGCTGCTGCACTTCGTAGCGGTCGTTCATCATCAACGTCGGGTTGGCGACGGTGTACAGCTCTTTGCCGTCGTGGCTGACCGTGAAGGCGAACATGGACTTGGCCTTCTCACCCGGTTTCTGGGTGATGCTGGCGTGGAACACCTGCTTGCAGTTGTCCAGCTCGACGCCGTAGACATCCGCGTAATGGTTGTTCAGCACGTAGGCGGTCTTGCGGTCCGGCGCCAACTGCACGGAGCCGGGGCCGAAGGCGTCCGGCAGCTTGCAGGTCTTGTACAGGGTGTCGCTGGCCAGGTCGATCACGTGCAGGTTGTTCGGGTAATTGGTGGTCACCATGTATTCGTGACCGACTTGCAGCGCGGTGTTTTCATCGGCCAGGACCGTGAGCGAAGCGGCGCTCAGGACGGCGAAAGCGGCCAGGCCGCAGGCTTTGATGCTGTGCATGCTGGAATCCTTCTTCTTGTACGCTGCTTTCAAGGGCATCACTTGTCTTTGGGGAAGACAGTGCCGAGGTTGCGCCAGTTGTCGTTGGACGCCTGGGCA
Organism: Pseudomonas sp. YuFO8; assembly: GCF_035065025.1. Taxonomy (NCBI): domain Bacteria; kingdom Pseudomonadati; phylum Pseudomonadota; class Gammaproteobacteria; order Pseudomonadales; family Pseudomonadaceae; genus Pseudomonas; species Pseudomonas sp. YuFO8. Next base: position 6,100 of record NZ_JAXDEQ010000063.1, read on the forward strand.
TCCTTGTTCCAGTCCGGGTAGGTGCTCATCATGTCCGGCACCTGGGCCGGCCACCAGCAGGGATCGGAGCAGCCATACAGGTCGGCTTCCATTGGCTGGCACAACGACGACACACCGCCAAACGCATCGATCTCCCAACCCGGGTCGGTGGTCGAGGCGCAACCCGCCACCGAGCTCATCGCCACCACTTCTTCGATGCGGTTTTCATCCGCGGCCTGATCCAGCTTCAACGCTTTGTTATTGATTGCCTTGAGATGTTTCATATCAGTGAGCCTTGCGCGGAGTGATGTAGCTGCTGATGAACGCAGGGTTGTGAGCCATGATCCGGGTGTAGACCTCGATACCGAAGTCGACCCAGTCACGCATCAGTTCGCAATAGTGATAGGTCGGGTGGGTCGGGTCGCCGTAGCGGGCGTAGCTCTCGTGGTAGCAGCCGCCGGAGCACAGGTTGCGAATCTGGCAGTCTTCGCAGCCGGTGTTGCTGCGGTCCAGGCGTTGCGAGAGGAAGTCGTTCAACTCCACCTGTTTCACGCCGCTGTGGACGTTGCCGAAAGTCGGCAGGCTCGAACCGGTAAAGCGGTGGCACAGGTTCAATTCACCCTTGTGATCCACCGCCAGCATCTTCAGGCCCGCGCCGCAGGGCAGCGCCTTTTTGTGACCTTCGTGGATGTCGGTGATCAACTGGTGCAAGTTGGAGAAGCCGATGTTGCGATGCTCCAGCGCCGCTTCCAGGTAACGCCGACCGAGGCGTTTCATGCTGGCGAAGACTTCGATCAGCTCGTCGCTGGTGAGGTTGAAGCTGCTGATATCGCCCGACGTCACCGGGGCAAAGCCGACTTCGGCGAAACCCAGCTCGTTGAACAGGTGATCCCAGATGGTTTCGACGTCGGTGACGCCAGTGGTCAGGGTCACCCGCGCGCCCACCGGACGGCTGTTGTAGCGAGAAAGCAGCATTTCGGCCTTGCGCCGCACCACGTCATAGGTGCCCTGCCCGCCCACGGTGATGCGGTTGCGGTCGTGCACGGTTTTCGGCCCGTCGATGCTGACGGACAGCCCGAAGCGGTGGGCATTGAGGTAGTCCACGGTGTCTTCGGTGAGCAGCGTGGCGTTGGTGGTCATGACGAACTCGACGAACTTGCCGGCTTCGCGAAAACGCTTCTCACAGTAATCGACCATGTACTCGATGAGCTTGCGATTGCTCAGCGGTTCGCCGCCGAAGAACACAACCGTAAACCGCTCTTCGTCCGGGGATTCGCGCAGCAGCATTTCCACCGAGGCGATCGCCGTTTCGACCTCCATTTTCTTGCCCGCCGAGGGCTTGTCGAGGTCTTCCTTGTAGCAGTAGGTGCAGCTCAGGTTGCAGCCGGTGTTGACGTTGAGCACCACGGTATTGATCGCCGTGCGCTCGACGCGTTTGGCGGCGATGTCCGGTGTCAGCGGCGAGCCGTCGCTGACCAGTTCCAGGGCCATCAGCTCGCGCAGGGTCTCGGTGATTTCCTCGCCGTTGAAACGCGCGGCCAGGCGCTGGATCAGGTCGTCCGAGGAACAGCCCGGGCCGCGCAGGGTATCGATGATGGTGCCCGTCAGTTCATCGCTGGCGAACAGCGAACTGCTGGGGATGTGAAACAGCATGCGGTCGGCATCCACCAGCACTTCGTGCAGGTTGCGTTCGACCAGATTCAAGATAGCGCCCATTGCAAACCTCCTGTGCAAACCCCGGTTGCGGGGCCTGCGATCATTCCGAAAAAGTGTCTGAAGCCGTTTGGGTCAGCCAACTCAAGGAATGGGTGGATTGTTCCAGCGTTGCACGGTGACGATCATGTGGCCTTCGCCGGTCAGGGATTTCCCTGCATCGTCGACGGCGGCGATCACCTTGAGGTTGCCGGCATTGTTGGTGGACATCTTGCGCGCCGGGTTCGGCCCGGCATCGCCCGGGGTGAACACGCCCGTGTCGGCATGCATGGTGCCGGCGAACTTGACGTCTTCGTCTTCCTTGGCGCGGTCGTCGAAGGCCTCGACCTTCCACTGCGCCGGGAACACGCCGATGCGATACGGCTTGCCGTCAGCACCCTTGCCCCAGGCCTCGGCATCGAAACGGCCCTGGACTTTCGGCGTCGAACCACCGCCCTCGCCGATCCGTGCCACCGAGAATTCCGGCACCACCTTGACCTCGGCGATCTTGCTGTACACCGACAGGCTCGGGCCTTTCAGCGTACCGACGCTGACCGCGCGCAGGCCCGGCTGGGCATTGGCGGCAGCCTTGAGCTTGACCTTGATCTGCTCCGGACTCTGCGAGACGACTTCGAGCACTTCCACGCCTTTGCCGAAGTTCGGCTTGCCGGTCAGGCCGCTGCCGATCAGGGTCACTTCGGTTTCGCTGCCTGCCTTCACATATCCCGGCTGCACCGCCAGCAAACGCTGGCTGCCCTGCTTGGCGGCGACGAAGTCCAGCCCGCGTTCATCGTGCTCGGCCTCGAACATGCGGCCCTGCATCGCATTGCCTTTGGCGGCGAACACCTGGCGCATGGTCACGCCGTCGATGCTGACGTTGCCGCGCCATTCGTAGCCGGTGTAGAGAATCGCGCTGCCCTCGCCGTTGAACGGCGTGCCGTCGGCGTATTGGCCCTTGACGCTGACCTTGAAGGTGTCGCTGCCGTCGGCGGTCACGCTCATCACACCGGCCAGTTCGCCTTTGCCCGGCAAGTGTCCGCTGAAGCTCCAGTCACCCACCAGCGTCTCGCTTTTCGGCACCGTGCTCAGCCATTTTTTCCAGGCCAGGTTGTCCAGCGCATAGCGCTTGGCCAACAGCGGCACCATCTCTTTACGGGCGATATCGAACCAGTCGCGGTCGCGGGACAACGCCTGATATTCCAGCGACGGCCACTGGCCGAGGTGGAAGTTCACCAGGCGTTCCCATTCCTGAGCCGGACGCCGTTGCAGGGCCACCCGCGCACCGGAGTGGCAGCGGCCGCACATTTGGCTGGTCTGGTCGTCGAACTTTTCGACGGTGTTGAGCCGGCGCTCCATGGCATAACGCACGCCGTCGGTCTCGCTCGGCGCCAGGCCCTGGGTGTCGGCCAGGTACTTGACCAGCGTGCGGCGGTCTTCATCGCTGATCTGCAGGCCGTGCATGGTCTGCATCCGTGCAATGCTCATCAGCCAGCCTTCCGGCGTCTTGCGCTGATGGCTGATGCGGCTCAGGGCGTTATCGGCTTCGGGGGTGTGACAGCCCTGGCAGGTTTCCTTGAGGATGGTCTGGGCGTCGCGGGCTGCCAGGCTGTGAGGCGAATGCAGCGCTAGACAAGCCGCTACGGCCAGCAGGCTGGCGCTCATGCCTGAACGGAGTTTTCTCTTCATCAACGTCGAACCTCGCACGGTGCTTTCTTATTTTTGTGGCTTATCGTTTTCTGGGTTTCTGCCGCCGGCGGTGAGCCGCTGACGGGGGCAGGAGAAACGTCTGGGATGAGCAATACACGGAGCGTGCCAGCTTGTGAATATCCAGCCAAATCAATTACTTGTTGGTAAAGACCAAGGTTTTTCCAGGGGTGTCATCCGCGTTACACGTTTAAATTCGCGACAACTGTTTCACTCTGAGACAAGCATAGCCCTCTGTAGGAGCTGGCTTGCCAGCGAAGGCGGCCTGAAAATAAAAGGTGATCTCAAGGGCCTCTTCGCTGGCAAGCCAGCTCCTACAGGGCGTGGTGTTTCTGGTGTCTCACGCAGTCGCAATCTGCGACGTTTGTCGACGTCATGGCGATCCGGGAAACAGCTGCCAAACCCGTCAAATCAGGCTCTCGTTGCAAAAAACCATAACTGGCACAGCCATTGCGAAAGACCTCGCCACACGAACAAGACGAGGTTTCATCATGTCGCTTCCCAACCTGCTTCCCGCCACTTCGGCCTTCATCCAGCGCGCCCCGCGCATGCTCATCAAGGGCGACTGGGTCGAGGCCGCCGATGGCCAGACCATGCCCCTGCACAACCCGGCCACCGGCGAAGTGCTGTGCGTTGTGCCGCGCGCCACGCCGGAAGATGTCGACCGCGCCGTGCTCGCCGCCCGCCAGGCGTTCGATGATTCGGCCTGGACTCGCACTCGCCCCCGGGAGCGGCAGAACCTGTTGTGGAAGCTCGCCGAGCTGATGCAGCGCGATGCCGAGCTGCTGGCTCAGCTGGAGTGCCTGAACAACGGCAAGAGCGCGGCAGTGGCGCAGGTGATGGACGTGCAGCTGGCCATCGATTTCCTGCGCTACATGGCCGGGTGGGCGACCAAGATCGAAGGCTCCACGGTGGATGTGTCGGCGCCGCTGATGCCCAACGACCAGTTCCACAGCTTCATCCGTCGCGAAGCGGTGGGCGTGGTCGGCGCCATCGTCGCCTGGAACTTCCCGCTGCTGCTGGCCTGCTGGAAACTCGGCCCGGCCCTGGCCACCGGCTGCACCGTGGTGCTCAAGCCCGCCGACGAAACCCCGCTCACCGCGCTGAAACTCGCCGAGCTCGTGCTGGAAGCGGGTTACCCCGAGGGCGTGTTCAACGTGGTCACCGGCACCGGCATCACCGCAGGCTCCGCCCTGACCCACAACCCGCTGGTGGACAAGCTGACCTTCACCGGCTCCACTGCCGTGGGCAAACAGATCGGCAAGATCGCCATGGATTCCATGACCCGGGTGACCCTGGAACTGGGCGGCAAATCGCCGACCATCGTCATGGCTGATGCCGACCTGCACACCGCCGCAGCTGGTGCCGCCAGCGCGATCTTCTTCAACCAGGGCCAGGTCTGCTGCGCAGGCTCGCGCCTGTATGTGCAGCGCAAGCATTTCGACAATGTGGTGGCGGACATCGCCGGCATCGCCAACGCCATGAAGCTCGGCAATGGCCTGGACCCGAGCGTCGACATGGGCCCGCTGATCTCGGCACGTCAGCAGGAGCGCGTCTATGGCTACATCGAAAAGGGCCGCGAAAGCGGTGCGACCATCGCCTGCGGTGGTGAGCAGTTCGGCCCTGGCTTTTTCGTCAAGCCGACGGTGATCGTCGATGTCGATCAAAAACATTCGCTGGTGCAGGAAGAAATCTTCGGCCCGGTGCTGGTGGCGATTCCCTTCGACGACGAAGCCGATGCGCTGCGCATGGCCAATGACAGCCCTTACGGGCTGGGCGCGAGCATCTGGTCCAATGACCTGGCGGCGGTGCACCGGATGATCCCGCGGATCAAGTCCGGCTCAGTGTGGGTCAACTGCCACAGCGCCCTGGACCCGGCGTTGCCCTTTGGGGGGTACAAGATGTCGGGGGTCGGGCGCGAGATGGGGTATGCGGCGATCGAGCATTACACTGAATTGAAGTCGGTGTTGATCAAGCTCTAATCGGCGGCGCCCTCACGGCCGCCATCGCCAGCAGGCTAGCTCCCACAGGGGATTTGTGATCGACACAAAACTACTGTGGGAGCTAGCCTGCTGGCGATAGGGCCAGGCCAGCCAATTGCAAGGGTCAGGGTTTGTATCCCTGAGCCAACAACCACCCCCGAACCATTCTCCCCTGCTCCACAGTCAAACCTGCCAGTGCCTGCTCAGCCGGCTCACTCCACAACCGCCGCACCAACGGCGCCAACTCCACCCCCTGCACATGCCAGATCCCCAACGGCTGGTCCGCCGTGATTACCACCTCGGCCTCATCGACAAACCCATCCTTCAACACCGGCGCCCGCTCAATCCGCAACGCACTGAAATCCGCCTCGACATGGGCCACCTCGGCATCCGGCCATTGTCGCCGCGCCTGCCAGAATGGCTGGTCAAGCCAGCGCTGCTCATCGGCATAAAAATCCCGGCCAATGCGCGCAAACCGCAGGAACAACTGCTCCACCCGCTGCTGGTGAAACCGCTGGGCCAGGCCCGCCCGCTCAGGTTTGCGCAACAAGGTGTTGATCACCGTCGGTGCCTGCAACGCCGAGGACAGGGATTGAAAGATACCGTTGCCCGACAGCGGGTCCACCGCCATCGCCGCATCACCGACCCGAATCCAGTGCTCGCCGCACACCTGTGGGCTGAGGATCGCCGTGCTGCTGCGGGCATGCAGTTGCAGGTCGGCCTCTGGATCGGCGCCGAAAAAAGCCCGGGCCACTGCCGATGCCCGCCGCCGTTGCCGGCAGTATTCAAGCAACGCCGACTTGCCCGGCAACCCGGCACTGGCCACGTCCACCGTCCATTGCCAGTAGCATTGACCGTCGTCCCGTCGCGCCATCCAGGCCCAGCCGTCGGCGAGGCTTTCCACGGCGCTGGCGGTCGTGCCCGGTGCGCCTTGCCAGCGATTGAGCAGGCTGACCGTCTCCGGCCCGCGCAAGCCTTTGCCCAGGGCCGGCGCCTGGCGTCCGCGCGCTTCCACGAGAAAATCCGCGTCCAGTGCTTCACGCCCTTCGACCTGGATCTGATGCCCTGAAGACGATGACAACACGCCGAGCACCCGACCTTCGATCAGGTCCACGCCCGCCTCGCGCAAGTCTTCGCGCAAGCCCCGGTCGAAGGCCGGGCGGTCGAGCAGGAATTCGATGTTTTGCGCATGCTGCTGGCCGTTCCAGTTCACCTGGCGTTGCGAAGGCAGTGTCGCCTGCGCCAAGGCCTGCTGCAGGCCGGCGCCGCGCAAGGCTTCCAGCACCCGCACGGAAACCCCCTCCAGCGCGGCAAAACGGCGCCACTCGCAGACCAGCGTCACCGGATATCCCAGTCGGCGCAAGCCCAGCGCCACCGCCGCACCGGCCGGGCCGGCACCCAGCACCACAATCGTACTCATGGGCCGCGACGCCGTTCGGGGCCACGGTAATGGGCGTTGTCCCGCAGGCACTGGACGATCTGTTCGTTGCTCGCCCCGGGATGCTCGACCAGGAAAGCGGCAATATGCCCGCTCAACGCCGCGCAGCCGAGGCTCGCCCCCGATTGCCCGGGATAGGTGCCGTGCACGCAAGCACCGAAATCCGCCTGGGCACTGTCAAGCCATGACCATTGCAATTCGGTGCATCGCGCATCGCCGGTCACGCGCAGCACCTGAGAATAATTCGCCGGAAACACCCCTTCGCCCTGGGCCGGGCTGGACGCGCACAGCAGCACGCCCCGCGCCACTGCCGCCGCGCAGGCGTTGCGCAGCAGGCTGCGATCCTGGCGCAGGCCCAGGCTCAGGTTGATCAAGCGCACGTCCTGCGCCACCAGCCAGTCGATGGCCGTGGCGATCTGCAAGGCGCTGGTCACCCCGCGCTGGTCGAACACTTGCGCAACGCAGAACAGCGCCGAGGGTGCACGCCGGCCGATGGCTTCGATCACCGCGCTGCCATGGCCCAGCGGGTCGTCACGCAGGTCGCTTTCAGCGAGCCCGTCTTCCACCAGGGAAAAACGCCGGCCGGCGACCACTTGCACCCGTTGCGCCGCCGAGTGACCGCTGTCTACCACGCCAATGCACAGCTCAGGCCTCATGCAGCACCGTTTTCGACACCAGCACGCCATCGAGCAATTCAAAGCGCAGGTCGGCATCGGCCAGGGTCGAGGGGCGATGGCTGATGAGGATGCGCGTACGCCCGGCAAACAGCCGGTCGATGGCTTCGATCACTTCGCGCTCGGTGGCTTCGTCCACCGCCGAAGTGGCTTCGTCGAGCACCAGGATCAGCGGGTCCTGCAACAAGGCGCGGGCAATGGCGATGCGTTGTTTTTGCCCGCCGGACAACTGCTGGCCGCGCTCCCCCAACGGACTGTCAAGGCCCTCGGGCAAGGTCGCGATCAGGCTGTCGAGTTGCGCCAGCCGTGCGACTTCGGCGATCGCTTCACGGCTGGCATCCGGCACGGCGTAGGCCAGGTTGTCGGCCAGGCTGCCGCGAAACAGCACGATGTCTTGGCTGACCACGGCAATGCGCCGACGCAATTCGAACAGGTCGAGTTCGCGTACATCCACCTCCCCCAGCAATACCCGGCCGGACTGTGGATCGTGATGGCGTTGCAGCAGGTCGATCAGCGTGGATTTACCGACGCCTGAGCCGCCGCTCAGGGCGACTTTCAACCCATAGGGAATGCACGCTTCGATGCCGCGCAAGGTCGTCGTCCGACCGGGATGACTGAAATGCACATCGTCGAATCGCAGATCGCCCGAAGTCGGCATCGACCGGGGCGCAACGGGAGTGAGCACCGTGGGTTGTTCGCCACGCAGTTCCATCACCCGCCCGAGGCTGACGGTCATCCGCTGCACCGCCACATACAGCCCGAGCAAACTCTGCACCGGTCCCACGGCCATGCCCAGGTAGGTGGAAAAGGCGATCAATGCACCCAACTGCCAGGTGCCCTGCACCACCCAATAACCGCCGATCAGGAATGCACAGGCCCGCGACAGAGAGGTCAGCGTACCCGGCACGGCCTGGGTGAAAAACTCGGTGACCTGCAGGCGCAGCAACTGGCTCATGTAACCCTGGCCCAGACTTTCAAGACGCCGAGCTTCGCGCTGCTGCTGGCCGGCGGACTGGATGAACTTCATCACCGGCAGCGTCTCGACCATGAACGACGACATGTCCGCCGAGCGTTCGCGCAACTGCCGCACATCGCGCTCGACCTTGCGCCGCATCCAGCGCAGCCAGAGCACGTCGAGGGGAATCAGCACCAGCGCCAGCAGCGATAGCTTCCACGACAGGGTCAGCAGCATCGCCACGGCCACCACCAGGCCGATCACGCTCGACACCGCCGAGAACAACGAATCCACGGCAAAGCGCTGGATCTCCGCCACGTCGCCATCCAGGCGCGACATCAGGTCGCCGATGCGCCGCTGGCCGTAGAAGCTCGGCGACAGGGTCTGCAAATGCCGGTACAGGTCATCGCGCAGGGCAAACAGCATGCGCCCGGACAAGCGCGTGTGCAGGTACCGGTTGATCCCGGACAACGCCGTGCCCAGCAAGCCCGCGACGATCATCAGCCCGGCGATCAGCACCAGCATCGGGAAGTTGCGCGCCAGCAGGCCATCGTCGATCAGCAGTTTGGTCAGCCACGGCTGCACCAGCACCAGCGCCGAGGCGCAGACCGACAGGCCCAACAGCCCGGCGATCGCCAGGCGGTGCGGGCGCACGAAGCTGTACAGCCAGCGCAACGCGGCTTGCAAAGCCTCGGGATTCTGGCTGTCGATCAGCCGCACGATCAGGCGCTGCATTACGAGCGCAACTGTTTGAGCTTGCGATACAGGGTCGCGCGGCTGATGCCCAGGGCGTCGGCAGCCGCCGAGACGTTGCCCTGATGGCTGTCCAGGGATTGGCGGATCATCTCCAGTTCGTTCTCGCGGATACTGCCGGCCTGGGGCCGTTCGCTGGCGTTGAGGTCGTCGAGCATGCTGTCGGGCAAATGATCGAGGGTGAGCACCGTGTCCCCGGGTTCGCGCATGGCCAGAGCAGTGCGCAGGACCATCTCCAGTTGGCGGATGTTGCCCGGCCAATGATAGCCCTCGAGCAAGCGGTTCAAGTCGTCGTGCAGGACCATGTTCGGCGCGTCGAGCCTGGCCAGCAGACGGCCTACCAGTGCGCTGAAATCCTCGCGCTCGCGCAGCGCCGGGAGCATCACGCTGATGCCGTTGACCCGGTAGAACAGGTCCTCGCGAAAGTGTTTGTCTTCCACCAGGCGCTTGAGGTCGCGGTGGGTGGCGCAGATCAGCGCGACGTCGATGTCCTGCTCTTCGCCGGCGCCCAATGGCGCGACCTTGCGGTCCTGCAGCACGCGCAGCAGACGGGCCTGTAAGGCCAGCGGCATGTCACCGATTTCATCGAGGAACAAGGTGCCGCCGTGGGCCTGTTGCAGCCGCCCGACCATGCCGCCCCGGCGCGAACCGGTGAACGCACCCTCGCGGTAGCCGAACAGTTCCGACTCGATCAGGCCTTCGGGGATCGCCGCGCAGTTCACCGCGACGAAAGGTTTGTCGCAGCGGCTGCCGGCCATGTGCAGGGCACGGGCGATGACTTCCTTGCCGGTGCCGGTTTCACCCAGCAGCAACACCGGCAACTGGTTGGCCAGGCCTTGGCGGGCCATGCGCAGGGCACGGGCATAACGGGCGTTGCTGCCGGCCAGGGATTCCAGGTCGGGCTGGTTTTTCGCAGGTTTGGCGACGGTGCGTGGCGAGCTGCCGACGTTGATCGAGCGTTGCGGCGCGCGCAGGGTCTTGTAGAAGAATTCACCCTTGGCGGTCTGCAGACTGCCGACGCCGCCCTGATGCAGGCGTGCCAGCAATTGAAGGCCATCGACCCCGAGGAACTCTTCGCAGCGCCGACCGACCAGCGCCGAGCGTTCGGCATGCAACAACTGGCAGGCCTGGGCGCTGACCGCGAGGATCTGCCCGCCCAGGCTCACCGCCAGCAGGCCCTGCCACGGCGATTCGAGGTACTGACGGCGACTGTGAAAGGCCAGGACGATTTCGTCCGGATAGCTTGAGTTGAAGACGCGGCTCTCGATCTGGCTGACGGCCATGGCCAACAGCGCGGTGCTGTCGTGGGCGCGGCCCAGCGGGCCTTCGCGGGTCAGGTCGAGCACGCCGAGGATGTCGCCCTGGGGGCAATGGATCGGCACCGAGGTGCAGGAAAAATCACTGAGGCGATCCAGGTAATGTTCGCCGCAATCGATCAGGGTTGGCCGGGCCTCCACCAGGGCGGTGCCGAGGGCGTTAGTGCCGCGCGCGGCTTCGCTCCAGCAGGCGCCGAGGGTGATGTCCTGCAGGCCACTGCCCTTGAGGCGGTCGGCGCGGCCTTCAACGGCGAGGATGGTGGCGTCGGAGTTGGCGAGGATGATCAGCCCTTCCTTGCCCTGGCGTTCGGCCAGGTAATCGATCGCCGGCAACGCCGCATCGATCAGCAGGCGATTGCTCGCCAGCAACACATCGACGCTGGCACTCGATTCCAGCACCAGCTCATGCTTGGCATTGAAATGCACGCCATGGCTGAGGCTGCGCCGCCACGAAGCATCGATCTCCGCGCGCAGGACACCGTCCGGGACTTCGCCTTCCAGATGCAGTTTTTCCCGGGCCAGCCGGGCTTCACGATGCAGTTTGGGGGAGTTTGTTTTTATTAGCGTCATCAAGCGCTCCGGGTCGTCCGCCCTGCGCCTTCATACGTCGGCGCCCTGCCGCAATCTTTACGTTAACGTCAGGGCGATGGCAAGTGCCTTACGGCGCTTGTGTTCCGGCAGGTGGATCGTGTCATCGTTCTTCGCGAGCAAGCCCGCTCCCATACTTGACCGAGTTGGACCACAGGTTTGTGATCGACGCTGAACAATGTGGGAGCGGGCTTGCTCGCGAAGGCGATAGACCGGACAGCAAAAATTTCAGAGCTGCCAAACCTCAGGGCTCACAAAAAACGCCCGCGCATTATCCTCCAGACTCTCCAGGTGATACCCCCCCTCCTGCACGATCAAACACGGCAATCCAAGGCTGCGAATCCGCTCGCCGAGCACGGCAAACCCTTGCCGAGTCACCGCCACCTTGCTCTGCGGATCCAGCTCGAAAATATCGAACCCCAAGGACAACACCAACACCTCGGCACCGAACTCCGTCACCGCTTCCAGAGCTACATCCAGCTGCTCGAGGAAGTCGGCCTCGCTAGCCCCATGGGCCATCGGCAAGTTGAGGTTGAACCCCTCGCCCGCTCCGACGCCACGCTCATCGGCAAAACCCGCAACCCCCGGATAAAAATTGGTCGGATCGCCATGCACCGAGACATACAGCACGTCATCGCGATCATAGAAGATCTCTTGGATGCCCTGGCCGTGGTGCATGTCGGTGTCGAGCACCGCCACCCGCGCAAAACCACCACGCAACACCTGGGCCGCCACCGCGGCGTTGTTCAGGTAACAGAAACCGCCCGCCGCTTCGGCCCGGGCATGGTGCCCCGGTGGACGGCACAAGGCATAGGCCGCCGGTTCGCCATCGAGCAGGGCCTGGGCGCCGGCGACTGCGCTTTGCGCCGACCAGTAGGCCGAACGCCAAGTCTGCTCGCCCACCGGGCAACTGCCGTCGGCCAGGTAGCGCGCGGCTTGTGCGAGCACCCCGCGCAAGGCGTTGGGCTCACGCACGAAGATGTTCGACATCACCTCGTCGCCCCAATCCTCGGGGATCTCCATCCAGCGCTGGTGGGCTTCCTGGAGGAACGCCAGGTAAGGCGCGCCGTGCACCGCCAGTAGCGGATCGAGCCCGGCATCAACGGGTTGTTCGACCTTGAAACCCAATGCCTTTGATGCCTGCACCAGGCGCTGGGCGCGCTCGGGTACTTCCTGGGGGGTGCGCATCTGGCCACGGGAGTAGTAGCTGCGTGGATGGTGGAGCAATTGTTCGGGGTGGAAAAAACTGCGCATGGGATAAATTCCTGTCAGCGATCTTCAATCAGGGCGAGTACTTCTGTAGGAGCAAGCTTGCTCGCGATGAGGCCCGCACATTCAATATTGATGGCGACTGATCTACCGCTATCGCGAGCAAGCTTGCTCCTACAGGGGACTGCGTTTACTCAGCGATTTGCGCGCGGGCCAGCACGGCGTTGAGCAACACATCCGTCCCCTGGCGCACATCTGCGGGCAACACATCTTCCGCTTCGTTATGGCTCAGGCCACCCACACACGGAATGAACACCATGGCCGTCGGGCAGAACCGCGCCAGGTGAATCGCGTCGTGCCCGGCACCGCTGACGATCGATTGCTGGGCGTAGCCCAGGGCATCCACCGCCTGCTGCACCGCCGCCACGCAATCGGCATCGAACGGCGTGGCCGGGCTGATCCAGTGTGGGGTAATGGTCAGGTTCAAACCGCGACCGTCGGCGATCGCCTGCAGTCGCGCACGAACCTGTTGCTCCATGGCCTCGATGGCTTCGTCGCGATGATGACGCAGGTCGACGGTGAAGTTGACCAGCCCCGCAATGGTGTTGCGCGAGGACTTGTTGATGCTCAACTCGCCCACCGTGGTCAGGCCTTCGGGGGCGAAATCGGCAGCCAGGCCTTCGATGGCCTGGATCATCCGCGCCACGCCGTTCAAGGCGTCCTTGCGCAGGGGCATGGGCGTCGTACCGGCGTGGGCGGCCATGCCTTCGACGCGCACGTCGAGCCAGCGGATCGCCTGGCCGCCGCTGACCACGCCGATGCTTTTTGCGTTGTCTTCGAGGATCGGCCCCTGTTCGATATGGGCTTCAAAGTATGCATCCACCGCACCGCCCAACGGACGATCGCCCGCGTATCCCGTGCGCTGCAGCTCTTGTGCGACGCTGATGCCATCGGCATCGCGCACCGCCAGCGCCGCGTCCAGCGACATGATGCCGGTGAATACCGCCGAGCCGAACATCGCCGGGGTGAAGCGCGCGCCTTCTTCGTTGGTCCACACCGCCACTTCCAGCGGCTTGCGGGTCTGGATCCCCAGATCATTGAGGCAGCGCACCACTTCCAGGCCGGCGAGCACGCCGTACACGCCGTCGAACCGACCGCCTTCAGGCTGGGTGTCGAGGTGGCTGCCCATCATCACCGGTGCGGCATCGGGATCGGTACCGGCGCGGCGGGCGAACAGGTTGCCGATGGCATCCACGCTCAGGGTCATGCCGGCCTCGCGGCACCAGTGGGCAAACAGTTCGCGACCGGCCTTGTCTTCGTCGCTCAAGGCCAGGCGGCAGCTGCCGCCACGGGCAGTGGCACCGATTTCGGCCATCGCCATCAGACTCGCCCAGAGGCGTTCGCCATTAATCTTCAACATAAATCACTCCAGGAAAATGCAAAACGACGCTTTGTAGGAGCCGGCTTGCCGGCGAAGAGGCCTTCAAGACATGCATCGATCTTTCGACCGTCTTCGCCGGCAAGCCGGCTCCTACAGTTCGGTTCGGCGTCAGGCGTTGGCCATTTCCACGCGTTCAGCACTGGCATGGCGACGGGCAAGGGACAGGACACAGATCAAGGACGTTGCGGCGATCAGGCTGTAGAACACCGCCATCGGCCACCATTGGCCGGCGAACTTGTGCGCCAGCATCGTGCCGATCAGCGGCGTCAAACCACCCGCCACGGCCCCGCAGATCTGGTACGCCAGGGAGATCGCGGTGTAGCGCACCCGGGTCTCGAACATGCCGCTGACGTAACCTGCGATCACCGCATAAAACGACGCCATGCACACCACCGCCAGGGCAATGCCGAGGATGATCAGCGGCGCCTGGGCCGAACTCACCAACACGAACATCGGGTAAGGCGAGGCCATGGCCAGCAGCGATACCAGGCACAGGAAGCGGGTCGCGCCGATCTTCTCGGCGACCCACGCCGCCAGGGGTTGAATACAGAACTGGATGATCGCGACGACGAACAGGCACTCCAGGATCAACGAGCGCGGCAGCTCAAGTTGTTGCGTGGTGTAGGCGATCATGAAGGTGTTGGTGAAATACACCCCGGCGATGCCCAGGGTGTTGGCGCCGATGCACAACAGCAGCGGCCGCCAGGCGGTGCGCAGCACTTCCATGACCGGCGCCTGCTCCTTGCGTTGGTTTTTGCTGGCCTGCTCGCGGCTGGCGAGAAACTCCGGCGACTCGTTGACGCCCAGGCGAATGGCCAGGCCCACCAGCAACAACAGCGAACTGGCGAGGAACGGCAAGCGCCAGCCCCAGCTCATCAGGTCTTCTTCCGGCAAACGGGTGACCGCGCTGAAGGCCAGCAGCGACAGGATCAAACCCGCCGGGCTGCCCAGTTGCGCGAACGAGGCAAAGAAATTGCGTCGGCCCTTGGGCGCATGCTCGCCGGCCATCAACACCGCCCCGCCCCACTCGCCACCGACGGCAATGCCCTGGACGATGCGCAACAGAATCAACAGTACCGGTGCCGCTGCGCCGATCTGCGCGTAGGTCGGCAGCAAGCCGATGCACACCGTGACCACGCCCATCATCAGCAAGGTGATGATCAGCGATTTCTTGCGGCCGATGCGGTCGCCGATATGCCCGAAGACAATCCCACCCAACGGCCGCGCAAAGAAACCCACGGCGAAGGTGCCGAACGCGGCCATGGTGCTGAACAGTTTGTCGTCGGAGGGAAAGAACAGCGCACCGAACACCAGCGCGGCGGCGGTGGCGTAGATGTAAAAGTCGTACCACTCGATCATGGTGCCGATAAAGGCTGCGGCAGCCGCACGGCGCGGCTGGGACGAAGCGGGAGGCTTCATGGGGGCGGACTCCTTTGTTTATATTTTTGGCAGGAGATAAACGAACAATCAGCGGCGCTCTGGCGGCGCCGGTCTGGTGATGATTTTTCGTCCGCGGGCGATGATTAGTCAATTTTCTATTTGTTATTTTAATTATAAACCACGCTTATAATTTGGGATTGCCGTGTCAGAGTGTGACTCGCTGGACAAGGTGCAGATCACGCTCAGCTGCTTCCAAATGTGGCCCCCGCATGGCCCGTCCTCTGTCATCAACTGCTAAATCACTGTCGCTCAATGAGAAGCAGACACCCCGCGCCTGGCGATACTGGTTGGCTCATCGAACAGTGACGCGACACGTCTAGACCGATGCCTTTGTGCCCTGATGGGGCTATCGGTTGCATCTCAAAAAAACAATCAAAGAGAGCGCAGAATGAAGTTCAGTTTTGTCGATAACAGCAAACCCACCCGACGGCGCGTTTTGCGCGATGCCTTGACCCTGGCTGTGGCCGCCTCCCCCTTGGCCAGCCTCGCCCGGGCAGCGGACGAAAGCGCCGAGGAAGTGACATTCGCGGCGGGCCCGCGGCCGCTGGTGCAATACCCGCAAAAGCGTCCGCTGACCCTGGTGACCACCCGCCCACCGCACCTGGAGACGCCCTTCGCGGTCTTCAACGAAGGGCCGATCACCCCCAATGACGCTTTTTTCGTGCGTTACCACCTGGCCAATTTCCCCACCAGCATCGATCCGGACAGCTACCGGCTGACGGTCAAGGGTGCGGTCGACACCGCGTTGTCGCTGTCCCTCGCAGAGCTCAAGGCGCTGGCGGAGCCGGTGGAAGTGGTGGCCGTCAATCAATGCTCGGGCAACAGCCGCGGCTTCTCGATGCCACGGGTGTTCGGCGCGCAGTTGGGCAACGGCTCAATGGGCAATGCACGCTGGCTGGGTGTGCCGCTCAAGGCTGTGTTGGAAAAAGCGGGGGTGAAAGCCGACGCCAAACAAGTGACCTTCCGCGGCCTCGACAAACCGGTACTGCCAAGCACACCGGAGTTCATCAAGGCCCTGGACATCAGCCATGCCATGGACGGTGAGCCGATGATCGCCTGGTCGATGAACGGCACCGACCTGCCCTTCCTCAACGGTTATCCGATCCGCCTGGTGGTGCCCGGTTATTTCGGCACCTACTGGGTCAAGCACCTGAGCGAGATCGAAGTCGTCGACCATACCTACGACGGTTTCTTCATGGCCAAGGGTTACCGGGTTCCGGACAACGACTGTTTCTGCATCGCACCCGGCACTACGCCAGCACAAACCAAACCGATCTCCAAACTGCCGGTGCGCAGCTTCATCACCAGCGTTAAACAGGGCGATGTGTTGCCGCTGAAAAAAAACGTGCTGCTCAAGGGCATCGCGTTCGACGGCGGTGCCGGAGTGAACAAGGTGGAACTGTCCATCGACGGTGGAAAAACGTGGCGTCAAGCCACGCTTGGCCAGGACCTTGGCCGTTTCTCCTTCCGCGAGTGGACGCTGGCGATCACCTTTAGCAGCAAGGGCGCGACACAGCTGATGGTGCGCGCCAGCAACCGCGCGGGCGAGACCCAACCGCTGCAAGCCGACTGGAACCCTGCCGGCTACCGCCGCCACGTCGTCGAAACCAGCCACGTGACCGTCGCCTGAGGAGAGCCGGATGAAACCCATGAAAATCATGACCCGCTGGCTGTGCGCGGCACAAATCTGCCTGGCCGGTTTGGCCAGTGCAGCGCCACTGACGATCACCTTGCCGCCGGAATCGGCAGCCTTGAAGCCCAGTACGCTGCCGGGTTACGCGCTTGCCCAGCAGAAGTGTTCCACCTGCCATTCCGCCGACTACATCAACTTCCAGCCCCCGGGCATGAGCCTGGCGCAGTGGACGGCGGAAGCGGGCAAGATGCAGCACGTGTACGGTGCTCCGATCAGCGATCAGGACGTGACCATCATCGGCGCCTACCTGGCGGCCACCTACGGCAGTGCCAAGGCGAGCGATGCCGATGTACGGGCCGCCTCGAACCCGTCGGCGGGCCAACCAGCGCCAGCCCCTATGGCAAAAGTCGACGCCACGACCTTGCTGCAGAACAACGCCTGCCTGTCCTGCCACGCCATCGATCACAAGGTCGTCGGCCCGGCTTATCACGATGTGGCGGCCCGGTACGCCAATGACCCGCAGGCCCTGGCCAAGCTGACGTCGAGCATTCAGCACGGCGGTAGCGGCAAATGGGGGGATATCCCGATGCCGCCTTTCGCGCAGTTGAGCCCGGACGATCTGCACAGCTTGGCGACGTTCATCCTGCAGCAGTGAATCCATTGTGGCCTGGAGTGGTTTGAGCAGTCAGGGCCAAGTCGATCCACTGAGCATGGATCGACTTGAACAGCGGCCGGCGGCATGCGGTCAGCTGATGCCTTGGCCCATGAGCTTTTCTGCACCGCCGGGCGAACGATGTTAGGATCTGGCCCATTGCGGGGTGACTTGCCCTTTCATGCTTTTACTTTCCGTGAACACCTATGGACCGCCTGCTCAATGACCGCCTGGACTGGAACCTGCTGCGCACCTTTCGGGTGATCGGCCAGGAGCTGAGCATCAGCCGCGCGGCCGCCCGCCTGCACCTGACACAGCCGGCGGTGAGCCAGGCGCTCAAGCGCCTGGAAGAACAACTGGGGCGGCAACTGATCGCCCGGCGCGGGCCACGGTTTGCCCTGACCGAAGTCGGCGAGCAGATCTTCGAACTGGCCGGGGAAATCTACGGGCAGATGTCCCAGGTCAGCAGCGTGCTGGAACAACCGGCCGACGAAGTCATCGGCAAGGTGCGCCTGCTGATCATCAGCCGGATCTTCTCCGAGCGCTTCGATGACTTCCTCGCCGACTTTCATCGCCAGCACCCGCGGGTGGATCTGGAGGTCGAGGTGATGCGCAGTTCCGATATCGTCAGCGCCCTCCAGGAAAAAACCGCCACTCTGGGCCTGAGCCTCAATCGGCGCCCGCAGCCGCGCCTGGAACAGCGTCTCTTCCTGCGCCAGCGTTATGCGTTTTTTTGCGGCAAGCACCATGCGCTGTTCGGTCGACGTGACGTCGCCGAAGGGGATTTGCAGCGGGAGAATTTCGTCAGTTTCACCAGCGACCAGATTGGCGGCATGCTCTCGCCGTTGACGATCTTTCGCGACCAGCAGGGCTTCAGCGGACGCATCGTCGCCTCGTCACCAAGCCTGGAAGAAGTGCGGCGACTGGTGATCGCCGGCTTCGGTATCGGTTGCCTGCCCGAGCACGTAGTGGCGGCCGACGTCGACGCCGGATTGCTCTGGCGCCTGCCGCCCCATGAAGGGATTGCCGATGTGGACATCCATTTGCTGTGGAACCGCGAGCAGCGCATGAGCCGTGCCGAGACGATCTTTCTCGAAAGCCTGCAACAGCGACTGACCGACTGAGCTCATGATTTTCTGCGGATGATAGATCGCTTATACGTGAGGATCGCCCGGTGCCTTGCTCGGCACGGCGTATTGCGGCTTGAGGTGGCCGTCCTGATCGAGTAGCCAGGCGTCCATGATCTGCCGCACCACCGGACCGGCGACACGGCCACCGGCCTCGCCGTTTTCGATCATCACCGAAATCACGATTCGCGGATGTTCGGCCGGGGCAAATCCGACGAACAAGGCATTGTCGCGGTTGCGCTCGCGGGTCTTCGCGCGGTTGTAACGCTCGCCCTGCTTGATCGCCACCACTTGCGCGGTGCCGCTCTTGCCGGCGATCCGGTACTGCGCCCCTGCCGCTGCCGCCCGGGCGATCCCGCGGGCATCGTGCATCACCATCTGCATGCCGTGGTTGACCTGCTCCCAGTCGCGCGGGTCCTTGAGCAGGATATTCGGCATCGGATGCTCGTCCACCGGCGCGACCCCGTCGACGGTCTTGGCCAGGTGCGGGCGGTTCCACACGCCTTTGTTGGCGATCAGCGCCGTGGCCTGGGCCAGTTGCAGCGGCGTGACCTGCATGTAGCCCTGGCCGATGCCGAGGATCACGGTTTCCCCAGGAAACCATGGCTGACGTCGCGTGGCGCGCTTCCAGGCCTGGGACGGCATCAAGCCGGGGGACTCTTCGAACATGTCCAGCGAGACCTTTTCCCCGAGGCCGAACATGGCCATGTAGTCGTGCAGTCGATCGATGCCCAGCTTGTGCGCGAGGTCGTAGAAGTAGGTGTCGTTGGAGCGCATGATCGCCGCGTCCATGTCCACCCAACCGTCGCCGCTGTGGTTCCAGTTGCGGTACTTGTGGTCAAAGTCCGGGAGTTGGTAATAACCTGGATCGAAGACCCGGGTCTGCGGCGTGACGATGCCGGCGTCGAGCCCGGCAATCGCGACTTCCGGCTTGATGGTCGAGCCCGGCGCGTAGAGCCCGCGCAGCACACGGTTGAACAGCGGTCGATCGATGGAGTCGCGTAGCGCCGAGTATTCCTTGGAGCTGATACCGGTGACGAACAGGTTCGGATCGAAACTCGGGTTGCTGACCATGGCGAGCACTTCACCGGTCGACGGATCCAGCGCGACCACGGAGCCACGACGATCACCCAGGGCGTGCTCGGCGGCCTCCTGCAGCTTGACGTCCAGGCTCAGGACGATGTTTTCACCGGGCACCGGATCGGTGTGCTTGAGCACGCGCAACACGCGGCCCTGGGCATTGGTCTCGACTTCCTCGTAACCGACATGGCCGTGCAGTTGCGACTCGTAGAATTTTTCGACCCCTGTCTTGCCGATGGACTGGGTACCTCGATACTCGACGGTATCCAGGACCTTGGACTCTTTCTCGTTGATCCGTCCGACATAGCCGACTGAATGCGCGAAGTGCTCGGCCAACGGATAGTGCCGCACGAACTGCGGCTCGACATCGAGGCCCGGCAAACGGAACTCGTTGACCGCCAGTACCGCGATCTGCTCCTCCGTCAGTTCATAGAACAAGGTCACCGGCACGAACGGATGCCGTGCCTGTTTCATCGCCTTGTCGAACTGCGTGCGGTCTTCGGCAGGCAGGTGCAGCAGGCTGATCACTTCGTCCAGTTCCTGATTGACATCGGATGCGCGTTCGCGAGTGATGGTCAGGTTATAGCTGGGCCGGTTGTCCGCCAGGACCACGCCGTTGCGGTCATAGATCAGGCCCCGGGTAGGGGTGATAGGCAGCACGTGGACACGGTTGTTTTCGGAGATCGTCGAGTGATAATCGAATTCCACCACCTGCAGTACGTACAGGCGCACCACCAGTGCACAGGTGATGGCGACGACGAACAAGGCACAGGCCATCAGTCTCTTGTTGACCAGGCGCGTCTCTTTTTCGTGGTCTTTGATCGGAATCGGTTGGGGCATTTCTGTAGCAACTCTGAAAAGAAAATGCCGATCCCTGGGCTTGAAACAGTCCGTTAAAAAAACGAGCTGCACCATAACAAAAACTGCCGGGTCACTTTCGTGTCATTTTCTTTATGTTGGGCCGCGGAAAGCCGCCCGGAGCAACCGGCATCATGCAGGAAAAACGCGCACAAAAACAAAACCCCTACCTGCTTGCGCAGATAGGGGTTTTGGAATTTAATCTTGACGATGACCTACTCTCACATGGGGAAACCCCACACTACCATCGGCGATGCATCGTTTCACTTCTGAGTTCGGGATGGGATCAGGTGGTTCCAACG
>NZ_JAXDEQ010000064.1:0-24088 GCF_035065025.1 Pseudomonas sp. YuFO8
CATCGTGAGCAGGCTCGCTCCCACAGTTTTTTGTGTGCACCGCATGACTCGGCACTATCATCGGTCGAATCGATTCAGGGCCTGCTCCAGCCCTTCGCGACATTCAGCGACCATGCGTGTCACCAGTTCTGCGCAGGTCGGGATGTCGTCGACCAGGCCGATGACCTGGCTGGCACAGACGAGACCTGCCGTGATGTCACCCGACTCCAGGCCTGCAAGGCCGCGTTCGCCCGACAACAGGTGCTTCAAGTCGTCATAGGTGGCGCCACCCGGGCGCTGCTCAAGGGCGACAATTGCTTGCGAGACGCCATTGGTAAAGAACCGCGCGGTTCGCCTGAGGGTTCTCTTGATCAAGGTGGTATCGCGCTCCGTCGCTGCCAGCAAGGCCGCCTTGATATCGTCGTGGATGGCGGATTCCCGGGTCAGCATGAAGCGCGTGCCCATGTTCACGCCGTCGGCACCCAAGGCCAGTGCGGCGGCCATGCTGCGCCCGTTGGCGATGCCACCGGAGGCGATAAAGGGAATCTTCAGGACCTTGCCCAACGCCGGGATCATGATCAGGGCAGGGACATCGTCCTCACCACAATGCCCACCGGCTTCGAAGCCGTCAATCGAAATGACATCGGCGCCGTAACGCTCCGCCGACAGGGCATGGCGTACCGACGTGCACTTGTGAATGACCTTGATGCCGTGCGCCTTCAACCGGGCAATGACCGGCTGGGGGTTGTTGCCGGCCGTTTCGACGATACGCACATCGCCCTGGATGATCGCGTCGATCCAGCCGTCATAGTTCACGTCATTGGCGGTCAGTGACAGCGTGAGGTTCACGCCGAAGGGTTTGCAGGTCAGTTCACGGGTGCGATCGATTTCACGGCGCAGGTCGTCCGGTGTGGGCTGTGTGCGCGCCGTCACCATGCCCAGGGCGCCGGCGTTCGATACGGCGGCGGCCAGTTGCGCGCGCCCGACCCACTGCATGCCGCCTTCAATGATCGGATACTGGATGCCCAGCAGTTCGGTAATACGGGTTTTCATGATGGTCATCCAATGAGAAAGGAATGCCCGGTATAGAAAAAAAGTAGGAACAGAAATGTTCGATAGAGGAGGGTGACCGCCCACTACATCGAAGCATTTCTGCTCCTACGAAGCTTGTAAAACGAGAGTCAGGCTTGATGATGGACAATCAGCTCGGCCGATCACACCCCCTGTAACGGGTAGGCCAGGCATCCATCAGGTTCGCCCCGGAAAGTTGGGCGCACGCTTTTCGAAAAAGGCTGCCACCCCTTCTTCCAGCGTTGGCAGATCGAGCAACGGGTGTTGGCATTGGCCTAATGCGCAGGATGATCCGGCCCACCCCACGCGGGTGGGTCGGTGACGGGTGGCCAGGGCTTAACCTGCAAACCTGATTCGAAGCCTCGTGCGCAGTGTGCGGGGCAGTCAGGAGCAAGGGGTTGAGCGTCGTGAGTCGTACCATTTCCACTCTGGCAGGAACCCGCCGCAAACTCGACGGCGGCGTTCTGTTCGGCCATACACCGCGGCAGAAATGGTCGCAATGGATGGCGCCGGACCTGGACAACCGGGTCGACATTGCATCCCGGGCATTGCTGGTGCAGCAGGATAGAAAAAACATCCTCGTGCTGGCCGGCGCCGATGCGTTGCTGGCGCCGATACCCCGTGCCTGCCGCTGCCAGCCAGCCGTTTCGGGGTTGCTGGAAAGCCTGGCGCAGCACGGTTTGGGCGAAGACGATATCGATGCGGTGGTGCTGACCCATCTGCATGCACCGCTGTCCGAGGAACTGCTTGAACGGGTCAGGGAAGGGGAGATGCCACGGCTGCTGTTTCGCAAGGCGCATTACCTGGTGGGCGAACGCCACTGGGTGCGAGCACGCCACCCCCATCCACGTGATCGGGAGCTGTTCATCTCGCCGCTCTTGCATCGCCTGGAAAACAGCGGGCGCCTTATCCTGATCGATGGCCATGGCTGCGACCGCCTCGGAAGCGGGTGGCATTTTCATTTCAGCGACGGCTACACACCTGGGCAACTGTTGCCGGAAATCCTGCTGCCCGGCGGGCCTGTGGTGTTTGTCGGCGACCTGATCCCGGGAACGCACTGGCTGAGCCTGAACGTCAACAGCGCCTATGATCGCAATCCCGAATGCGTGGCCGGGGACAAGGAGCGCCTGCTCGATCATCTGGTGGCGATGCGCGGGCGCCTGTTCTTTTCCGTGGACCCGGACGTCGCCATGGTCAAGGTCATGCGCGACCGGCAATCACGTTATGTTCCCTTTGATCCTTACACGTCGCTCCATCGCTTCGACAATTGAGCTTTCGGCTGTCGATTGAGAACCCGGACAGGTTACTCCTCGCAATCCGTCGCCATCGGTGACCTGGTCAGTCTCTGATTTTGTCCAAGGCCGAAACAATGCGCTCAGCCGCATCCTGGTCACCGCGGTGTTTGAGTTCGCTAGCCACTTGGTTCAACTGCTGCGCCGTGAGGCCAACATTCATGCTGATCTTCAGGTGCGACTCCAACTGCGGCGCCAACCCTGGCATCGCGGCAAGTGCCCCAACAGTGGCCAGCTCACGAGCAGCCCAATCGAGGTTGTCTCGGGCGAAGATATCCCCGAACAGGTGAACCTTCAGAAACTGGTCAATGGCAGGGGCGAACTCAAACAGCGGCCCTGAGACCGGCGCTCCCACCAGACGGGTTTGATTGTCGGTGCCCAGTTCGAGCAAGGCATGGCCCGACGGCACGGGGCCTGGTTCGCGCCCCGGTTCGTCGTGAACGCCGCGTGCTTCGCGCTCTTGCAACAAACTCATCAGTTGCGAAAGTGCATTGAGGCTGCGCGGGAAACCGGCATACGCATAGAGCTGAACCAGGATTTCCTTGCACTCACTAATCGTTAGGCCGGCATCGAGACCGCGATTGAGCGCGTCGCGCAAACGGGGCATATCGCCGGTCGCCATGCTGGCGCCGATAGAGGCGACAGCCAGTTGTTTTGCAGTCAGGGTTTGTTCAGTCACCATCTTTGTCTCCGAATTGTGTGTGGTACTGGCGAAGCTGTAAGACGAGTTGAAGGTTGACGGGCCGGCGCTATCTGTCGCAGCCGATAGGGCACAGGGCATCCAGGCCGCCAGCCAGAGGCCCTTCCATGCAAGGGAATGATTGCTGAACATGGCCTTGCTCCTTGGATAGGTGGGTTCACCGGGTGTGCGATACCGGCGAACGTGAAGTTAGAAAAGTCAGCAGGGCGGCCAGCATCAGCAGCGCGGCGCTGGCGATAAATGTGCTCTGGTAGCCGAGCGCGTCAAACAGTACGCCGCCGACGGTGGAGCCCACTGCGATAGCCAATTGAACAATCGCCACCATCAGGCCGCCGCCCGCTTCGGCGTGATCCGGCAAGGCGTGCGCAATCCAGCTCCACCAACCCACTGGCGCTGCCGTCGCAATAAAGCCCCAGAGTCCGAGCAATACCGCTACAGCGATAACCCCGGTGCCAGCAGGAATCAGCGCCAGCGCAATAACCGCCATCAGCAGCGAGATGGTGCTCAAGGTGCCGTAGAGGCTGCGCTTGAGGACTACACCGATCAGCGTTGTGCCGCAAAAGCCAGCGACGCCTATCACCAATAGCAGCAGAGAAAGAGTCGGCACCTTGACCTGGGTGACCGTTTCCAGAAACGGGCGCAGGTAGGTGAACAGCGCAAATTGGCCCATGAAAAACAAGCCAGCGGCGGCCATGCCTAGCGCCACCGTGCGATTTTTCAGCAGTTTGAAAACATTGCCGGCACCCGGCGAACGCTTCTGTGTTGGCATGCTCGGCAAGCTTAGCCACTGCCAAACCAGCGCAATCAACGCCACTGGGACCAGGCACAGGAACGCACCACGCCAACCCACCACCGAGCCCAGATAACTGCCCAGTGGCGCTGCCACCACCGTCGCCAGGGCGTTGCCGCTGTTGAAAACAGCCAGCGCCCTGGGCACCTGTGCAGCAGGTACCAGGCGCATCGCAGTGGCTGCCGACATCGACCAGAATCCGCCAATCACTACGCCGATCAGGGCTCGCCCAGCCATGTAGATCAGGTAGTTTGGAGCAAGCGCCACAACGGTGCCCGATACGGCCATCAAACCGGTCAGGGCCAGTAGCAGGGTCTTTCTGTTCAGGGTACCGGCGATCCAGCTGATCGACAGGCTGGCCAACACCGCAAACGCGCCCGATATGGCAAGGCCCTGGCCCGCCAGGCCTTGGCTGACCTGCAGGTCGTTTGCCAAGGGTGTCAGCAGGCTGACGGGCATGAATTCCGAGGCGATCAGTGCGAATACGCATAGCGTCATCGCATAAACACCTCCCCAATGACCGGTACGCGTACCTGTCTCGCTCAAGGCGGTGGCGTGCAGTTGGACGTCAGCGGTCATTTCAGGTGTTCCTGAAAGAACCGGGTCAGCTTGGCGAAAGGAATCAGGTCGACGCGGTCGTACAGATCGACATGGCCTGCGTTGGGCACGATGACCAGCTCTTTAGGTTCGCCTGCCAGGCGAAACGCCTCTTCGCTGAACTCGCGGGAGTGGGCGTTTTCACCTGCAATAAACAACATCGGGCGAGGCGAAATGCTCTCGATATCGACGAATGGGTAGAAATTCATGAACTTGGTATTACTGCTCAGCGTCGGGCGGGTGGTCTGTTGCGGCGTGGAACCGGCCGGGGTGAATTCGCCACGCGGGGTGCGGTAGAAGTCAAAGAACTCGCGTTGAACAGGGTGAGTGTCGGCATTGAGCTCCTGCACCGTGCCGCCGGTGAATTCGATCTTGCCACCCATAAATTCCGTATAACGCTGCTCGGCCGCCGCCGCGATGAGCAGCTTGCGCGCCTCAAGGGTTTGCGAATGCTTGAGCCCGTTGCGGTTGGCAGCGCCCATGTCATACATGCTGACAGTGGCGATGGCTTTCATGCGCGGGTCGATCTTGGCGGCACTGATGACAAAGCTGCCGCTGCCACAAATCCCCAGCGCACCAATGCGCTGGCGGTCGATAAACGGCCGCGTGCCGAGGTAATCCACGGCGGCACTGAAGTCCTCGGCGTACATGTCTGGCAGTACCGCGTTACGTGGTCGTCCTTCGCTTTCGCCCCAGAACGACAAATCCAGCGCCAGGGTAACGAAGCCTTGTTCCGCCAATTTTTGCGCATAGAGGTTGGAGCTTTGCTCCTTGACCGCGCCCATGGGGTGGCCAACGATAATGGCCGGGCTGCGGGTGGCGCTGTCCAGACCTTTTGGCATGAACAGATTGCCCACGACGTTGAGCTGGTACTGATTTTTGAAGCTGACCTTTTGTACGGTCACCTTGTCACTTTTAAAGAAATTATCTGCACCGTTGGACATGTCGGCTCCTAAGGCGGTGAATGAACTGATTAGCAACCCGAGCATTACGAGAAGTCTTTTCATGGGGCATCCTTCTTGACAGAAAGCTGAAGGCGACGTAGCGCGAGGCTCGCCCCTCTTCATGGCGAGAAGCTGGGATGCGGGGTAGTGTTACGCAATAACCAGATTTTGATTAGCTAATGAATGCTTAATGCGGCTATAACCGTATCTAATCAATCAATCGAGCGTGTCCGCGATGGCCAAACCCAATTTCAATGATTTGCTGGCTTTCGTGACGGTGGCGCGGGTGGGCAGCTTTACCCGCGCGGCGGTACAGCTTGGGGTGACGCAATCGGCAGTGAGTCAGGTGGTTTCCGCACTGGAAGCTCGTTTGAAAATTCGCTTGCTGACCCGCACTACGCGCAGCGTATCGCTGACCGCGGCGGGCGAGCGATTGCTGGAAGCGGTGGGCCGTCGCTTCGATGAAATCGAGGCCGAAGTGCAAGCGTTGACCGAGCTGCGCGATAAACCGGCCGGGACGGTACGCATTACCTGCGGCGACAATGTCATCAAGACAACGCTGTTGCCCAAGTTGACGCCGTTGCTGCAGATGTACCCGGATATCAAGCTGGAATTCGATATCAACTATGGCTTCCGCGATATCGTCGCCGACCGCTTCGATGCCGGCGTGCGCTTCAGCGAAACGGTGGCCCAGGACATGATCGCCGTGCCCATCGGCCCGCCTATACGAATGGCCGTCGTTGCTGCGCCAGGCTATTTCGCGAAAAACCCCGCCCCCGAACACCCTCGCGATCTGGCGGCACACCGCTGTATCGATATCCGCTTTCCCACCTATGACGGCGTGGATGCATGGGAATTCGAACGCCTGGGCAAGAAGGTTAAAGTACGTGTAGACGGCCAGTTGGTATTCAACTCCACCACCCATATCGCCGATGCTGCGGTGGGTGGGCTGGGTATCGCTTATCTGCCCGAAGACGAGTTTGCCCAAGAACTCACCGACGGGCGGCTTATCCGGGTACTGGAGGACTGGTGTGAACCCTTCGGCGGCTTTCATCTGTATTACCCCAGCCGCCGACAACCCTCCCAGGCGTTTTCGCTGGTAGTCGATGCGTTACGGGTTGATCGTTTGCCGCCGACCGGTTGAATCCACTGCCTCTAAAAGTTGATTTTGAAGCCCAGCATCGCGTCATACCCATGACTGTCCCCGTCGAACCCCTGGCGATAACCCGCCGAAGCGGTAAACGTGGTGCGTCGATTGGCCTGGTAGTCGACGCCCAGATTGACTTCACCCCAGGTGCCCTGGATGTCTGACTCGAACGGAACGTAACCCGACTCAGAGGAAAACTCGGTCTTCGGTTGCCCTTTGAACTCATGCCAGACACTGGGACGAACCCATGCGTTGGTACGCCGTTCGCTCTTGTCGACGCCTTCGGTTTCCCAGTCCTTGGCGATGCGCACACCGAGCCGTCCGATCAGTGAGTCCACATCCTTGAACCGAACGTTGGCGCCGACGTCGTCGCTGCTGTCCAGGTCGACGTAGCTGTAGATGGCCTGCAACTGCGGTTCGACGTACCAGTCCTTGTCAATCTCGTAGGGGTAGCCGTTTTCCAGCGAGGCGGTGTAGCCCCAACCGCGGGTTTTCAGTTTGGCCAGGTCGTTGGGCTTGGCCTCGATGTCGAAGCGGTTGACCTGCAACACACCGTCCAGATACCAGCCGGACGGGCCGAAGTGCGTCCAGTACGCGCCCACGCCGTAAGCGCGCAGGGTGTCTTCACCGGCGGGACGGCGGGTGTAGTGGCTGACGCCTGCGTCGATGGTGCCGGCCGATAGCGATATACCGGCCTGTTCATGACTGCCATCGGTCCTGACCTTGCGGTAGAGGTCGGTGCCGACCTGGAAGGCGGTCAGGTCGTAGTTGTACTCGGGCGTATTGCCCAAGGCGTTCTTGCGATCACCGTCCTGTTTGCCACTGCGATAGATGACCCTTCCCCAGCCCATGGACGGGGCCAAAGCGGACTCATCTTCCTTGGGCAATGGATCGCCGGCATTGAGGCGTTCTTCGCCGACCCGCTCGTGCAAGGTATCGACCATTGTCCTGCCGTAGACCAGCGCCAGCGCCGGAACCGCGCCGTACAGCGAAACCTCCGGCCGAAAATTCGGGACGGGCGCGGGAGCTGGATCGGGATCCGGGGTCGGATCAGGCGTTGGATCAGGCGTTGGATCAGGATCAGGATCAGGATCCGGAGTCGGATCGGGGTTCGGGTCTGGAGGAACAGGGGGAGCAGGGGGAGCAGGGGGCGTGGGAGCATCCGAACGCAGGAACCAGGTGTCCCTGGCGGTGCCATCCTCGGCACCTCGTTGCAGGCGATACTCATACGGCCCTGCGACGGCCCTGCTGGCCAGGCGAAACGCGGTGGGGTCACTGGCGCCGTCGGTTTTGTTCAGCAACTCGACGACAGCGATGCCGTTGCCCTGGGTCAATTCGCCCTGTCCGCCGACATTACTCACGGTAACCCCGGTGGCACCGCCGCTGCCGGTGCTGGTCGAGTCCACCACCAGCATGTCGGAGCGACTGTTGGTGCCGCCAGCGTTCAAGGTGGTGTTGAGCAGCAGTCTGCCGCCATTGGACACGAAGGTCCCGCCGCCATCGGTACCGGCGGTGGTCGCGCCACTGATCAACAGCACATTGCCCACGGTGTTGGTGCCGGCCGCAAGGTCGAGCGTGCCGCTGTGGGTGAAGCTGTTCACGCCGAGTAATTGGCCTTGCACCGCGCCACCCGGCGTCGGTGTATTAGCCGCTTGGCCCAAGGGCAGATAGGCACCGCTGGCATTGAAATTGACGATGCCTGTAGCGGGTTGCGCTGCCAGGCGAATGACGCCGCTGTTGTCGATACTGTTGTTGCCGGAAGAACCCAGGTTGCTGGTCGCAATACCCCAGGTATCACGCGTGCCGCTGCCGGCGCTGTCGGCGAAATTGCGCAAGATCCAGGTGCCGCTGTTGGTCACCGTACTGGCGGCACTGACGGCATTGACCGACCCGGTCATCTGACCGGTATTGTTGAGCGTGAAATTCGTCCCGGGCGTGGTTGCATCGGCACGCACCGCTGAATCGCTGAGCGCACCGATCACACCGGTGTTCGTCAACGTCTGGGTTGCACCGCCCAGCGTGACGCCGCTGCTGTCTGCCCATCCACCTTGAAGGGTCGCGCTGTTGCTGACGCTGACCGCGCCGCCCTCGGTCAATGCATCAATGGCCGACGACCCCGTGCCCTTGGTGGTAATCGCCCCGGTGTTGCTGACCGAGAGCGTGGCCGCGCCGGATGCTTGCGCGAGAATCCCCTGGCTGTCGCTGGCACCCAGCGTCTGAATCGGCCCGGTGTTGACGACGGTTTGCTGGCCACTGACGGACAACGTTCTGATGCCACGCTGCTGATTGCCGCGAGCGATCAGTTCCCCACTGTTACTCACATTCAGGGTGCCCACGCCGGTGCCCGAGTTGAATGCGTTGCCCGCCAGAATCGCCGCACCCTGGCCATTGACGTCAATCAGCGGCCCGGTGAACGTGACACTGGTATTTCCGCCCAGGGTCAGTGCCTGTATGCCAAAGGAGCCAATGCCACTGCCATCGCCCGACCCGGCATCGGAGTGCGTGATGATCGTGCCACCGGAATTGACGTCCACGGTGCCTGTAGGTGATTGGGTCGTCGCATAAATCCCGTTGGCGTTGCTGTTGATCGTTTCGATACGGTTGCCGGAGTAGTCGACCCGGACATTGCCGCCCGTCGAGTCGACCCGGATGCCACCCGCGCCAAAGCCACTGGCGAAGATGTTGCCGGAATAGTCGATAAGGACATTGTTGTTTTCGGCGCTGACGATGATGCCGTAGGCACGCGTGGTGTTCAGCCCGCCGAGCACGGTGAGATTGCCGCTGCCGGTGATGGTCGCATCACCGGTACCGCGCTTGATCACGTAGATCGCTCGCGAGCCGGCAGTATTGGCCGTGTTGCCGACGTTGATAGCGGCGTTGTTTGCAATGCTGATCGAGCCGGTAGCGCCAGCGTTATCGTTGGCATAGATACCATGTCCGCCGCCCCCGGTGGTGGTGATCGCACCGGTGTTGGTGATGTCGATGCTGCCAACGGTAGAGAAGGAACGAATGCCGAAACCATTGACGCCATTGGCGCTGAGTGTCCCGCTGTTGCTCAACCGGGTATTGCCGGCGCCGCCTTCGGTGAAGAGGCCGAAGGCGTTCATGCCGATGGCCTGGACAGTCGCTGCGTTCACCAGGGTGGTGTTGCCATTGATCGCACGGGTGTGGACACCGGCGTGGTTGCCAATGCCAGCGGTAGGCAAGGTATCGTCGGTAATGGGATCGCCGGCGGACAGCGCATCGTCGTTGTTCACCAGGATGCTGACCCCGGCACCGACACTGACGCTGGTGTCGCCGCTGCCGGTGGCTTTGGTCCAGATGCCGTTGCCGCCGAGGAGGGTGATCTGGCCACTGCCATCGTGGGTCACGTTGATCCCGCCGCCGCCACTACCATTCACATCGATCCCGTCGTGTTCGTTGCCGACCACGGTGTTGAGGATGTTCAGGGTGGTGCCGGAAGTGACGGAAAACGTCGACAGCCCACTGCTGGCATTGGTTATGGCCAGTGCGTCGAGTCCGCTGCCACCCACGTTGACCGTGTTGGTGCCGCCATTGACGCTCAGGGACGCATTGCCGGTGGATCCGATTACGTTAGAGAACACCGCGTTTGCAGCCGTCGGTGGCGTGCTATTGATCGTGGTGCCGCTGAGGGCAACGGTCGAGTTGGCGTTGTTGCCTCGACCAAGCACCGAGGAGCCGGCAGTGGTGGTGATGGCCGTACCCGCTTGAGTACTGATCGAGGCATCGACGCTGGCGGCAGGCGTACAGGTTTGCGAAACGTTGTAGGTTCCGACGGCAAGCGGTCCACAGGCGGCCTGGGCATCCGCCAGCGTCAGGACATTGGCCATGGCGACCAGCAAGGCGCTACGTTTGAAATGCGGGGCAAACCCGACACGGAAATGGTCGCGAGCGCTTTTCATTGAAACCTCCCTGTTCAACTCTCACCGATGCCTGCCAGCCAACGGGTTATGGCATGGCAATTACAGCTATAAACCTTAGTTGGTAATTCGCATATCGGGGGAACTGAAAGGGGGCGACCATCTGATGAAGGTCAAATATCACCGATGCGGTATTCGCCTCAATTTCACTCGCCCGCTTACCAGGAGGTCTATCCAATGCTTCAATGGGAGCTCGTGCAGCCAGCGGGAACGTTGCCGCGTGCGGCTCAGGGTAAGCTCTTCGGTGATTTCGGGAGCAAGGCAGGCGAGATGCTGGGTGACTTTTTGTATGGTGAGGTATCAGAGTGAATGAAGTTGCCCCTGGATTGATTGCGTTGCTGATCCTTGCACCCATGATACTGGCTATGGTCGTACAGTGTTACATAGCCCATAAATACACTGAACGCTTTGAGTCGTTTCTTACGAATTGTATCTAATTCTGTGTAAGCAGAAGGAATGTTCCATTCAAGAATTTTCTGCCTCGGGCGCACGGAAGGCCTTGCTGTAGTAGCCGGACTGGTCGAAACAGCAAACGTGCTTCTTGCCGGATGCAAGCATCTCGCAGGCATCACCCATTCGTTTTGCGCGCGTCTTGAGTTGCTTGGCTGAAGTAATCCAGTGTATCCAGTCGACTCGTGCGATGGTCGTCGTATTCTTCCAGACTTTACTAGCCTCGGGATGGGCTGCCAGTGCCTCCTGAAAATCTGCCGGGATGTCAGGCTCGGGTTCCTTCTTCACAGGGGTCAGCTCCAGTGTAACGACATCCCCAACGGCCGCGCCTGCGGCTTCGAGTAATTCTCTACTGACCTGCAGCCAATGGCTCAGCTGACCATCCGGCTCAAGGGTTGCCTGGAAAGGGTGACCATTGATTGTGCCTTCAACGGTCGTCCTTCCTCGCCTCGGAAGCTGTTCACTTGCGTCTCTGGGCAGTACCAGGAACGCCCACGACGCATCATTTTCAGGCTTTGCCGGACGAAGAAGCTTTGCTTCGAATCGGGATTTCACATCGATTGTTGTCATTGCAACTCCTCCAACTAATTCGCCTGGAAAAGGGGATAGATCAATCTAGTCGTATTTTTTCCCTGGCGAACGATTCCTTAACGGTAGATAAATCGTCAGGGCAGGCTCACCGTAATCAGGTAATGCCCGGACCTTACCGGCGCACCTGCGCCGTCCACTAATTGGTATTGCTGATCGTAATAGCGACCCTGATCCCTGTCCGCGAGCAGTTTAACCGTGATGTCGGCGGGAGCACTGGTCGGGTCGATGTGACGGACATTGACGACCGGGGTGCGACCTGTAGCGGGGCAGGTTTTCAGATGGAGAGTGGAATCTTTACCCACGCCCGGACTGCAGCCCCGTTCAACGATGCCGCCCTCGAAGCGGATCGAACCTGGGGCAGCAGGCGTGGCCGCCCAACATGTACCGTTCAATGCCAGGAAAATACTGACAGCAACAGGCAGGGACTTGAAGTTCATGGCTCACACTCCTTCGGGTTGTAAGGTCGTCATTGCCGGACAGAACTTAAGGCTTCAGGATAGTGCACATCTTTTTTCCACCGAGCCACTGTTAAGAAATCTCATGCCTGCACACATTCGTCTGGCTGTACCCGCTGATGCGCCGTTGTTGCCCCGCATTGAACGTTCCGCTGCCCAGGCATTCCGCTCGATCGATGGACTGGGTTGGCTTGCGGATGCCGCCACCCTGAGTGTCGAACGCCATCGGCAGTTGATCGCGTTATCGACGTGTTGGGTGGCCGTGGATGCGCAAGGGCAGCCTCAAGGTTTCCTCAGCGCAGAACGCCATGGCAGCGATCTTCATATCGAGGAATTGTCGGTCTGTCAGTCCATGCAGGGCCAGGGTTGGGGGCGAAAACTGGTTGAAACGGCGATGGACCATGCGCGATCGAACCACCTGCGTTGCGTGACGCTGACGACCTTTACCCACGTGCCGTGGAATGCCCCCTTTTACCAGCGTCTTGGGTTCCTGGATAACGCCGGGGCTACTTTGGATGAGCGTTTGGCAGACATCCTGGCACAAGAGTATGCCCACGGTTTTGAACCCGGTATGCGATGCGCCATGTCGTGGCGGGTGGCCCAAACCCGATAGTGTTCAATGGGCGACAGAGTCATTGCTCATTTTGGTCGTTTTTGGGTAAGCGACCGCGGAACACACTTTTTGCATCGTCCCTTTTTGCATCCACCCTGAAAAACGTCTGATTACGGACCTGTAGGAGCGAGCTTGCTCGCGAAGGACGTCCAGGCAACGCGATCATCCAGATAGCCCGCGTTATCGTTGACGTCCATCGCAAGCAAGCTTGCTCCTACAGGGGAGCACGGCTTGCCCGCGGTGGCGGCCTTGTTGGTCAGCGGCGCCATTTGCGCCACGTCGGCGCGCAAACCGTCGGTGCTATGATCTGGGCATCCATATCTCGCCAAGTGATCGCCCATGGACCGCTTGTCTACCTTGTTGTCCCAGTTCGGCGTGCGTGCAAACCTGTTTTTCAACGGCAAGCTGTGCGGCCTGTCGTCCTACGACGGCGCTGAAGGGCGGGGTTATATCCACCTGCTGCAGGCGGGTAACGTCACCTTGCTGGGGCCCGATCGCGAGGACGTGCCGCTGACCCGGCCCAGCCTGATTTTCCTGCCACGCCCCAGCCGGCATCAACTGTTTGCCGGTGAGTCCGAGGGCGCTCAACTGTTGTGTGCGTCCATGGCGTTCGAGGGCGGGGTCGATAACCCGTTGTCGGCTTCGTTACCCGATTGCCTGGTGCTGTCCCTGGATGAGCTGCCCATGTTGGCCGACATACTGAAATGGATGTTCGGCGAGGCGGCGGATGTGCATTGTGGCAGGGAGGCCGCGTTGGAGCGTTTGTTCGAACTGTTGATCATCCTGTTATTCCGGCATCTGCTGGATCACCGCCAGTTGCGGACCGGAATGATGGCGGGCCTGGCCGATTCGCGGCTGGCGCGCTCTCTGGTGCAGATTCACAACGCGCCTGAGCGTGCCTGGTCGATTGCGCAATTGGCGAGCGAGTCGAACATGTCCCGCGCGGCCTACGCCGTGCATTTCCGGGAGGTGATCGGGCAGACGCCTGCCGAGTATCTGTTGAGTTGGCGCATCAGCCTGGCGCAGAAACGTCTGCGGGAAGGGCGGTCGATAACGCTGATCGCCGCCGAAGTCGGCTATGAAAGCCCTTCGGCACTGGCCCGCGCGTTTCGACGCAAGACGGGTTACAGCCCGCGGGACTGGATGAAAGATCTGACGGGAGAAGATGATGGGGCAATGGCCTGAAAGCGTCGAACTGCTTCAGGCCATTGCGGGAGGTCGATCATCGGGTTTAACGGCTTTGCAACTTGGTCAGGGAATGGCCGGCGACGAATATCGAAGCGGCAAGCAAGCCAATGTCCTTGAGAAGAAACTGGCCCGGCGCAACCGTGATGGCGGGAAAACCGAGGCCGGGTTCGATCACGCCGGGGGTCGAGAACATGAAGCTCAAGGTGGTGAAGAACAGCCCGGCAGACAGCGCGCCACCGATCAACGACAGCTTGGGCGACAGCAAGCGACCTGCAATCAGGACACCGATCGAGACCTCCAGAACGCCGAGCAGGCTTGCGAAGGTATCGACGCTGAAGATGTCATAGACCCAACCCAGGAAAGGGCTGTTGCTCACCAGCGGAACCAGCCCGACGGCTTCGTAGTGGGTGAACTTCATCCCGCCGAACCAGAAGTAAATGACGGCGAGGGCAAAGTAGGCACCGTAGGTACCCACCGCCATGGTTTTGATCCCGAGCGTTGAAGGGATTTGGGCGTTGTGGGTTCTGTTGTTGTCGATGCTTAAGGTTTTCATGATCAAGGCTTCCAGGAGTGTGGTGAGGAACGCTAATCAGCAACCCGGCGCGGTGTGCGTTGGGAGTGGAGCCAGTGTTGCCTTTGCGTGCACACTCGTGGCGTCTGAACGTATTGCGTTCAGTGCAGATCGTCTTGACTCATTGCAGGTCTTGAAAGAGCAGGCGCTGTGAAAGAACGTCGATGAACACCCGGATTCGGGCCGGAACATGATCGCCAGCCGCCCTGAGCGCGTAAATGCCAGAGGTGCTCGGAGCGGAAAACTCCTGCAGCACCGGTAAATGGCTTCATCAATCGCCAGCCTGCAACGCACCCTGGAGGGCACCCATGACCATGTCATGCAGCAGCTTGCGGCGTGCTGCCTTGCTTGGCTGAGACTCTCCAACCCAGCCCGGCAGTTGGTTGAGCAGGGAAACGATGCCGCTCAAGGTGGCGCGCCGGCTGACGCTCACCGGTACACCGGTGAGCTGCTCTATCGTACCCACCAGGTGTTCCTCGTAGCGCCGACGCAAGGCCAGGATCGAGGCACGCTGTTCGTTGCTCAGACAATGGAGGTCATACTCCGCCAAGCGGAAATGCGCCCCCATACGATCATGCAACAGCAGGTGCGACTCAAGCAGAGCGTGCAGTCGTACAGCCGGTGCGGATTTGCGACGGTTCACCAGGCCTGCGCCATGCAGCAACTGTTCGTAGAGTTCCTCGATCAATTCGAACAGCAGGGCCTCCTTGCTATCGATGTGGTTGTAAACGGAGCCGACCTTTATTCCCAGGCAAGCGGCCAGGTCGCGCATGCTGACCCGACTGAAGCCACATCTGGCAAATAGCTCGAGGGCTTTTTCCCGGGTTTGCAGGTAGCGCGAGGGATGAGTTTGTTCGATGGGCCCTGCCAAAAGAGTCGACGGGCCGGCACGGCGGGCCGTAAACAGCCGGGACGCAGTCATGGAATCGATACCTCCATCGTGGCTCATCGATTTCATATGCGAAACTGACCCAATAATCGATTGAGCTGGTCCGCCATTTGGCCCAATTTCTGGCTGGCCTCGTTGGACTGGTCTGCTGCCTGGGCATTCTCGAGGGCCAGCGAGGTGGCGTGGGTGACATTCTGGTTGATGTCCTCGACCACGTGGGACTGCTCCAGGGTGGCACTGGCAATTGAGGCATTCAGTTCAGTGAGATTGCGCAGTGCGCTAATGACCTGGTGCAGGCTTTCGCCGGTCTCGCGGGCCTGTTCCACGGTTTGCTGAGCGGCCTGGCTGCTGGCATTGATGACGTTCACCGCCGCTTCCGAGTTGCCCTGCAGGCGTTCGATCATGACCTGAATCTGTGCGGTGGACTGCTGGGTGCGCTGGGCCAGCAGGCGCACTTCGTCTGCTACCACGGCGAAGCCACGACCCTGTTCGCCGGCGCGCGCCGCCTCAATGGCGGCATTCAGCGCCAGCAGGTTGGTCTGCTCGGCGATGGCGCGGATCACTTCCAGCACGCTGCCGATCTGGGTGCTTTCCTGGGCCAGGCTCTGAATCACTTCCACAGCCTGGCCGATGGTCTCGGACAACTGGTCGATCTGGCGCAGGCTGCTGTCGATATTGTGCTGGCCCTTGCAGGCCTGCTCATCGGCCCGGCGTACTTCGTTGGCGGCGTGCTCGGCGTTCCTCGCCACTTCCTGCACAGCATGGGAAACCTCGTGAATGGCGGTGGCCACCAGTTCCATTTGCTGTGATTGCTGTTGGCATTGGCGCTGGTTATTGCCGGCAATCTCTGCGAGCGATTGCGAGGCCTGGTCCAGGCCGCCAGCGGTCTGCATGGACTGACCGATCACAGTGCGCAGCTTGCTGGTGAACGCGTTGAAGTGGCCGCTCAGCGCGGTCACTTCATCGCGCCAGCGACTGTCCAGGTTGTGGGTCAGGTCGGCTTCGCTGCTGGCGATGTTCTCCATTGCGTTGACCACCTGTGCCAATGGCGAGGCAATGCTGCGGGCAATCAGCAGGATCAGCGCGCTGAGCACCAGGGTGATCGTCAGCAGAATGACGAAGGCCTGTATCAACTGGCGGCGGAACTCGACTTGCACGTCGTCGATGTAGATGCCCGAGCCCACGATCCAGCCCCAAGGCTTGAACAGTTCGACGTAGGAAACCTTCTCCACCGGCGCGTCGGAGCCCGGTTTTGGCCAACGGTAGCGCACCAGGCCGGAGCCGTCGCGTACGGCCACGGCAACCATCTCGTCGAACAGTGCCTTGCCATCAGGGTCGCGAGTGCCGGCCATGCGCTTGCCCTCAAGCTTGCCATTGGGGTGCATGACCATGCGTGTGTCGAGGTCTTCGATCCAGAAGTAGTCCTCGCGGTCGTAGCGCAGATCGCGTATGACCGCGCTGGCCTGTTGTTGCGCCTGCTCACGAGTGAGGCCGTGGCCTTCCAGGCTCTGGAAAT
Source organism: Pseudomonas sp. YuFO8 (assembly GCF_035065025.1). Taxonomy (NCBI): domain Bacteria; kingdom Pseudomonadati; phylum Pseudomonadota; class Gammaproteobacteria; order Pseudomonadales; family Pseudomonadaceae; genus Pseudomonas; species Pseudomonas sp. YuFO8. The sequence continues at coordinate 16,735 of NZ_JAXDEQ010000064.1, forward strand.
GGCGCAGGATGCCGCTGGCGGTCTCGACCACATGACGGGTTTTCAGCGCCTTGGCCGCATAGAGGTCGTCATGGTTCTGCTTGAGCATCAGGCCAGCGAGAATCAGCAGCATCAGGATGGACGTCAGCAGGATCAACCACAGGCGGCGGCTGATGGGAATATTACGCAGGCCGAGCATGGGCAACTCCGGAAGGCGGGCAGAAAAGGGGGCGGCCGCACGCGGGGAGCGTCCGGCCAAGGGCTCAGAGCGCGTAGTGGGCCAGTTCGCGAGCGATCAGCAGGCGCTGGACCTCGCTGGTGCCTTCGTAGATCTGGGTAATGCGTGCATCGCGGTAGTAGCGCTCCACCGGGTAATCCTCCAGGTAGCCATAACCGCCATGGATCTGCAGGGCGCTGGAGCACACGCGCTCCGCCATTTCCGAGGCGAACAGCTTGGCCTGTGAAGCTTCTGACAAGCACGGTTGCCCGGCACTTTTCAGGCGAGCGGCATGCAGCACCAGCAGGCGGGTAGCATTGAGCCGGGTGTGCATATCGGCGAGCAGGTTGGACACGCTCTGGTGTTCGATGATCGGCTTGCCGAACTGGATGCGTTCGCGGGCGTACCCCAGCGCGGCCTCGAAGGCGGCGCGGGCAATGCCCAAGGCCTGGGCGGCGATACCGATGCGACCGCCTTCCAGGTTCGACAGTGCGATGGCCAGGCCCTTGCCGCGTTCGCCCAGCAGATTGGCCTCGGGGATCGAGCAGTTGTTCAGGGTCACCGCGCAGGTATCGGACGCCTTGATGCCCATCTTGTGTTCGCTGCGGTCAACCACGAATCCGGGATTGTCAGTCGGCACCAGGAAAGCCGACAGGCCCTTCTTGCCCAGTTGCGCATCGGTGACGGCAAAGACAATGGCCAGCCTGGCGCGCTTGCCGTTGCTGACGAACTGCTTGGCGCCGTTGATGACCCAGTGGCCGTCGCGCAATTCGGCGCGAGTGCGCAGGTTGTGGGCTTCGGTGCCGGCCTGTGGCTCGGTCAGGCAGAAGCAGCCAATGGCCTGGCCGCTGGCCAAAAGCGGCAGCCAGTCGTCTTGCTGGGATGGGCTGCCATATTTCAGCAGAGGACCACAGCCGACCGAATTGTGGATGCTCATCAATGCCCCGAGGGCACCGTCGCCGGCCGAAATTTCCTCTACGGCCAGGGCGTAGGCCACATAGTCGGTGTAGCTGCCACCCCAGGTGTCCGGCACCACCATGCCCAGCAGGCCCAGTTCACCCATCTGCGCTACCACGGCGTCATCGATCCAGCCGGCCTTTTCCCAGCCTTGGGCAAACGGGCCGACTTCGCTGCGGGCGAAGTCGCGTGCCATGTCGCGGATCATGCGTTGTTCTTCGGTCAATTCGATATCGTGCATTGCGAGTCTCCTGCCGATCAGGCGGTACGAAGGGGTTTGCCAGCGGCCGGGCGAAAGCCGCTGAAGAAGGCCTGCACCCGCGCAGGTACCAGCTCCGCCAGGGTTGGCGGGTTCCAGCGTGGGGTCTTGTCCTTGTCGATGATCAGGGCGCGCACCCCCTCCATCAGGTCGCCCTTGTCGAACCACTGATAGTCCAGGTGCAGTTCCAGGGAAAAACAGTCGGCCAGGCTCAGGTACCGACCGCGACGCAACAGCTCCAGCGTCGTCGCCATTGCCAGCGGCGAGCGGCTGTCGAGCAGCTCGACCGTCTGTTCGGCCCAGTCGCGTAGCTCGGGGCGCTGCTCGCGCTGCAGGGCGTTGCGAATCGCCGACACATCAGGCAGGGCGAAGTATTCATCGATCACCTGGCGATAGGCCTTGAGTTCCGATCCCGCAATGCGCTCGGTGGCCAGGCTGGCGAGCAGGTCTTGCAGGTCTTCGTCGGGCGCACGGGTCCAGTTCAGATGATCCAGGGCGGCATCCAGTTCGACCAGCCGCTCGCTGGGCAGACAGTAGTCGGCCAGGTTGGCATAGAGCGCATCGGCGGCACGTACCTGGCAGCCTGTAACCCCCAGATAGATACCCAGCTCACCCGGAAGGCGCGGCAGGAAATAGCTGCCGCCGACATCGGGGAAAAAGCCGATGCCGACTTCCGGCATGCCCATCCGCGTGCGCTCCGTGATCACCCTCAGCGAGGCAGCCTGTGCCAGGCCCATGCCGCCGCCCAGGACAAAACCATCCAGCAGCGCCAGCACCGGTTTGGAGTAGCCATGCAGGTACTCGTCGAGGGCGTACTCTTCCTCGAGGAACAGCTCGTGCAGGTTGTCCCCGGCCTTGTGACTGTCATACAGCATGCGGATGTCGCCGCCGGCGCAGAAGGCTTTTTCCCCGGCGCCACGGATGGTCACGGCGACAATCTCCGGGTCCTGTTCCCAGACCCACAGGTGCCGGCATAGCAGTGTCACCATGGGCAGGTCCAGGGTGTTCAACGCGCCTGGTCGATTCAGCGTCAGGTGACCGATTCGATTGCGCACACTGGCCAGCACTGGTGCTTGCTGCTCGTTCATGCCTGGGCTTCCCCACGGAACAGTTTGATGATGGCGGAGAAGTCCAGACCGCCGTTTCCTTGCAGGCTGAAGGTCTGGTACAGCTGCTGGGCTGCAGCACCGAGCACCACCGGCTGACGCGCCTGTTTGGCGGCTTCGGTGGCGAGGCCCAGGTCCTTGAGCATCAGGTCGGTACCAAAGCCGCCACTGTAACCACGCGAGGCCGGAGCATTTTCCAGCACGCCCGGGAACGGATTGTTGATCTCAGAGCTCCAGCAGCGACCGGTGGAGGTACCGATTACACCGGCCAGCACCTTGGCGTCCATGCCCAGGGCCACACCCAGGGCCATGGCCTCGGCGACGCCGACCATGGAAATGCCCAGCAGCATGTTGTTGGCGATCTTGGCCACCTGGCCGTTACCTGCTGCGCCGCAGTGCACGATGTTTCTGCCCATGGCCGAGAGGATCGGCAGGGCCTGGTCGTACACGCTGACCGGGCCGCCCACCATGAAAGTCAGGGTGCCAGCCGTCGCGCCGCCGGTGCCGCCGGAGACCGGCGCGTCGAGCATCGGGTTGCCTTGGGCAAGGGCGAATCTGGCCACCTCGCGGGCACTTAGCGGGTCGATGGTGGAACTGTCGATCAACAGCACGCCTTGGCCAATATTGGCCAACAGGCCGTCCTTGCCGCGATAGACCTGCTTCACATGGTCTGCGGTTGGCAGCATGGTGATGATCACTTCAACCCCGGCCTTGGCCACGCCGGCGGGTGAGTCCGCGGCGCTGGCGCCAGCCTCGACCAGGGCGGCGACTGCCTGCGCAAAGGGATCGAAGACGGTCAGGCTGTGGCCAGCCTTGAGCAGGTTGCGGGCCATTGGGCCGCCCATGTTGCCGAGGCCGAGAAATCCGATATGCATGATGACTACCTTTTGCGTGTGGCGACGCGCTGTTGCGCATCGACCAGTAATGTCTGGCATTGCACCGTTCAGCTCCTGGCCGGCCGACGTTGTGCGCCGGCCGGCTGGGATCATTTCAGGGTGATGGTGGTGTTCACTGTACCGCCGGTGTCATCTTCGTCGAACCAGCGCTGGGTGACCGTCTTGGTCTGGGTGTAGAAGGTCACCACTTGCTTGCCGTAAGGGCCCAGGTCGCCGAGCTTGGACGCGCGCGAACCGGAGAAGGAAAACAGCGGGACCGGTACTGGAATCGGCACGTTGATGCCCACCTGGCCGACGTCGATTTCTTCCTGGAAGTGACGGGCAGCGGCGCCGGAGCGGGTGAACAGGGCGGTACCGTTGCCATTCGGGTTGGCGTTGATGATCTCGATCGCCTCGCTCAGGCTGGCGGCCTGCATGACGCACAGCACCGGGCCGAAGATTTCCTCGCGGTACACGGACATTTGCGCAGTGACGCTGGAGAAGATGGTCGGGCCGACGAAATTGCCGTCCTGGTAGCCGGGCACGCTCGGGTTGCGTCCATCGAGTTCGAGCCTGGCGCCTTCTTCGATGCCGCTGGCGATCAGGCTGTTGACGCGATCCAGTGCCGCGCAGGAGATCACCGGGCCGATGTCGGTGCCAGGTTCGGTGCCGGCATTGATCTTGAGGGTTTTGGTCCGCTCGATCAGGTCCGGCAACCAGCTCTGCGCTTCACCCACCAGGATCACCACTGGCAGGGCCATGCAGCGCTGGCCGGCGGCGCCGAAGGAGGCGCCCAGCAGGTTGTTCAACGTCTGCTGCTTGTTGGCATCGGGCAGGACGATGGCATGGTTCTTCGCGCCCATCATGCACTGTGCGCGCTTGCCGTTCTGGGTGGCGCGGTTGTAGACATGGGTGCCGACCTTGGTCGAACCCACGAAGGACACGGCCTTGATGTCCGGGTGGTCGCAAATCAGGTTCACCGCATCGACGCCACCATGGATGACGTTGAGCACTCCCTTGGGTACACCGGCCTCCAGCGCCAGTTCAACCAGGCGCATGGTCACCAGTGGGTCTTGCTCGGACGGCTTGAGGATAAAGGTGTTGCCGGTAGCGATGGCCATCGGGAACATCCACAACGGGATCATCGCCGGGAAGTTGAACGGGGTGATGCCGGCGCACACGCCCAGCGGCTGCATCAAGGTATAGGTGTCGACACCGTTGGCAACGTTATTGGCCAACTCACCCATCTGCAGGTTACCGATGGCGGTGGCGTGCTCGACCACCTCCAGACCGCGGAACACATCACCTTCGGCATCCGGCAGGGTCTTGCCCTGTTCGGCGGTGAGCAGGGCGGCCAGTTCCTTGATGTTCTCGCGGATCAGCTGCTGGTACTTGAAGAAGATCCGGGAGCGGGCGCCGATCGGCGTCTTGCGCCAGGTCTTGAACGCTTCCTTGGCGCTGGCCACGGCAGCGTCCATTTCCTCGGCGGTGGCGAAGGGCACGCGAGCCAGGACTTCCTGAGTCGCCGGGTTGACCACGTCGCGCCACTGAGTGCTGCGTGATTCGACGAACTCGCCGTTGATGAGAAGCTTGACGCTTGGAATGCTGGAAGAGGTCATTTTCAGTTCTGCCTACTTTCTTTGGGTCGAGTTAAGCCACTCGGCCTGGATGGCCGAGCGGTCGGAATTGAATTCAGGAGGGCCGGCGTACCGGCCCGGGTTCAGCCCTTGAGCTGTGGGAAGTCTTCTTCGAAGTACTCTTGAGCGCCGCGCGCATCACTCTGGCGGCGCTGCACTTCCATCTGGCGCAGTTCCACCCGGCGGATTTTCCCGGAGATGGTCTTGGGCAGTTCGCTGACGAATTCGATGCGCCGCACCCGCTTGTACGGCGCCAGATGCTCGCGGGCGAAGGCGAGGATACTGCCGGCGAGCTCGGCGCTGCCGGGTTCGTCATGGGCCAGGATGAGGAAAGCCTTGGGCACGGCCAGGCGAAGCGGATCGGGGCTTGGGACCACGGCCACTTCCATCACCGCCGGGTGCTCGATCAGTGCGCTTTCCAGCTCAAAGGGGCTGATGCGGTAGTCGGAGGCCTTGAACACGTCGTCGGCGCGGCCGACAAAGGTGATGTAGCCCTCGGCGTCGATCTGCGCGGTGTCGCCGGTGCGGTAGTAGCCGTCGCGCATCACTTCGGCGGTTTTTTCCGGGCTGTCCTCATAGCACAGCATCAGGCCAAGTGGACGCACGTCCAACGGCAGGGCGACTTCGCCCTCATTGCCGGGTACCCCGTCGGGGTCGAGCATGGTCACCCGGTAGCCCGGCAGCGGACGGCCCATTGAGCCGGGTTTGAGCACCTGGCCGGGGGTGTTGCCGACCAGGGCGGTGGTTTCCGACTGGCCGAAGCCGTCTCGCAGCGGCAAGTCCCAGGCATGCAGGATCTGCTCGATGATCTCCGGGTTGAGTGGCTCACCGGCGCCCACCAGTTCGCGCAGGCACAGGCGCGCCTTGTAACTGGCCAGGTCCTCCTGGATCAGCATGCGCCACACGGTCGGCGGGGCGCACAGGCTGGTGACGCCGTAGCGCTCCAGGGTGCCGAGCAGGGTCGGGGCACTGAAGCGCGCGACATTGTGGATGAAGATGCAGGCGCCGGCGTTCCAGGGGGCGAAGAGGCAGCTCCAGGCGTGCTTGGCCCAGCCCGGTGACGAGATGTTCAAGTGCAGGTCACCCGGTTGCAGGCCGATCCAGTACATGGTCGACAGGTGGCCAACCGGGTAACTCTGGTGGCTGTGCAGCACCATCTTCGGCTTGGAGGTGGTACCGGAGGTGAAGTACAGCAGCATCGGGTCGGTGGCCAGGGTGCGGCCTTCGACGTCGAACTGCTCGGAATACTCGCTGGCGGCGCTGTGCGGGGTCCAGCCAGCGGGGGCCGGGCCGACGCAGATGCGACTGCAGCCGTCACCCAGGCCGACGAACTTGTCGACATGGGCGCTGCCGACCACCAGATGACGAACCTGGCCGCGCTCGATGCGGTCGCCCAGGTCATCGGGGGTCAGCAGGGCGGTGGCGGGGATAACCACGGCGCCAAGCTTGAAGGCGGCCAGCATGGTTTCCCACAGGGCGACGTCGTTGCCGAGCATCAGCAGGATGCGCTCGCCGCGGCGCACACCGAGGGCACGCAAGTGGTTGGCCACCTGATTGGAGCGTGAGGCCAGTTGCTGGAAGCTGTAGCGCTGCTCGCTGCCGTCTTCTTCGACGATCCACAGGGCGTTGGCCTGGTTGCCCTCGGCCATGGCATCGAAGTAATCCAGGGCCCAGTTGAACTCGTTCAGTTGCGGCCAGCGGAAGTCACGCACGGCAGTGGCGTAGTCGGTACGGTGGGCCAGCAGGAAATCGCGAGCGGCGAGGAAGGGTTGGCAGTTGCTGTTCATTTAAGTCTCCATCGATCGCGGGGGCGATCGGCGCGGTAACGGGTACGGGATGGTCAAGCGGCGAGGGGGGCTTCGCTGCGGGCAGCAATGCGTACCGGACGCGTGCAGGTACCTGAGAGCGGGGAGACGATGGCAAGCATGGATGTTTTCACGGTGGATGCCCTTGTTTGTTTTTGTTGGGTCTGGCCCGGTTCAAGACCAGGCGCTTGGGTTCAGTATATGCATGCAAAAATCAATTAAAAATGCTCATAATCACCGGTACGTTGTGCAAAAAAATCATAGCTGTGGCGCGTTGGATGGGAGGCCGTTCGCACTGTCAGAGAATGCGAGCGGCCCCGTCTGGCGGGGGGTTACCAGAGCGCCAGGGTATAGCTGAGGATCAGGCGGTTTTCATCCAGGTCGCTGCCAAAGTGGGTCGAGCGAACCGTCGCGTTACGCCATTTCACGCCGACGTTTTTCAATGCACCGCTTTGCACCACATAACCAATGTCGGTATCGCGTTCCCATTCCTTGCCTTGCAGGCGGTTGCTGCCCAGA
>NZ_JAXDEQ010000065.1:0-22416 GCF_035065025.1 Pseudomonas sp. YuFO8
GGCTCGACCCCGCACTTGAACTGGCTGGCGGAGAAGCAGCGGATCAAGGAACTCAGTTGGTGGGAAGAAGTGGCGGAAAAAGTGGGGTTGCCGTCGTGGGGGAAGGCTTATCACTTTCATCCTATTGGGATACTCGGAACATTTGGGAATGAAGGCGATTTGATTGATGTCGACAGTTTCTTAATTGAATATGAGCAAGTACATGCACTTTTTGCTGTTGGGACCCCTGCTCTAACAAAAGAGTCAAAAGAGAATCTAAAGAAGATATTAAGCGCTATAAATTCGTATTACGAGACATTTCCGCAGATTGCAAATCTTTACGAGGTGTCATACATGCTAGCAACTGCTAGGCATGAAACCTACTACTTTCCAAAGGCTGAGTTCTTTAGTGAGCGGCCAGAAGTCGGGGATATTGATTACTTCAACAAATATGATCCTGTTCTTGCGTCAGATCCTGCGGATCGTGAGAGGGCGAGAAAGCACGGTAACACTGAGGAAGGTGATGGGTATAAATACAGGGGGCGCGGTTGCGTACACTTAACGTGGAAAAATAATTATAAAAAATTCGCGGAATTAATGTCTTTTGATTTTGTTTTAAATCCAGATGCTGCAGCAAAATTTGAATACTCCGTCCCTATTATGATTGTTGGGATGGATAAGGGGATGTTTACAGGTCGGAGGCTGAGCCAATACTTTGGGTTGGGAAAGGCTGATTATCTGTCGGCAAGAAAAATTATAAATGGAACTGACCAAAATGTATTGATCGCGTCTTACGCTCAAAGGTTTGAAAAAATCCTTATGCAGACGTCTAGATTATCTAAAGGCTGATAATTATGCATGCGAATAAAACGATATTGATATTGTTGTGTTTGATATTGACCTGGTCAAAAGCGGCGGCGTGGAACTTGGAGGGCGAAAAAGACTCCGGGGATATTATATTGCGAGGTGAGGGTTATAGTGAAAAGTACATTGATGTAATTGGTGAGAAAGAAGGTTTCGATCGTAGACTTATAAAGTTGAACGGCTCTCCTGCTTTGCAAGTTAGTGGTAGGGACGAGTTTTATTATACGTTAGCGGTTAGGGGGAAGGAGGTGTTGATAGATTGTGCCTACGCCAATGCGCGAAATATTTATAATGGCGCTAGAGGGTCTGCAGGAGTGTGTGGATTAAATACGCTGCTTAAAATGAACTATGATGAGATTGGCTCGAGCTATTCAAATCAATGGCAACAATCCATTTTCTCCTTTGATACCAGGCCTGTATTTGAAACAGGAAGGGCAGAAAGTTTTTTAATCGGGAAAATAGGAGGTATTGAAGTTTTTGATAGGTACTTTTCAATTAGTTCCCTGGAGAACTCGTCCCCTCAAAAAGTTATAAAGAGTGCTTCTGGTTGTTTCGATTTCAAAAGCGCTGTGGTTTTTTTGGTTTTTGAAAGAAGTACGGTGAACACACTCAAATATCTTGATGTTTTTCAATCTGTCGAACCTATGCAGTTTAAAAGAATGCAAGAGGCGGATTTAATAAATCTTGCGGTTGATGAGTGTGTTTGAAGGGCGATTTGTGCAGCGTGCGGATGTTATCTGAAATGATATCGAGAATACGCAAGCGATTAACCAGTATGAGCCGGGCAGGCAGAGAGCTAACTACTATTTTGTTCGATTGGTATGGTCGAAGCTAAGGGGTTTGATTACAGAAGAGTCATCCTGGCTGGAACGGGGGATGTGGGAGAACTATTTGTAAGGTTTCTGGTTTTGTCCGGGGGGGGCTTGTCTCATTATTCAAAATTTGGTTCCTGGGGGCAGTGGAAAAGTATTAGGCGAGAAAAGCATCTGTTCAATGGATGGAAAAAAAATGAAGAGGATTATGCGGCTGTAGATTTTAAGAATGCAGTGTTTGAGGCGGGGAAGCTTGTATTTGACGTTGGAGTTACCCCGCTTCAACCAATAGGTGAAACTATTTTGTCCTGCGAGGTTGTATTGTCCAATGGACAGCCAGATCACCTCTTCTGCAAAGAGAAAAATCTCCTTAATGAAGGGTCTTGTACGACTGTCAGAAAATAGATTCTGGATTTTCAAGGCGGAGGCGGGTGAGTGAAGGTTCGTTACTTTGCAAAAAATATTCTTGAGGCGTTAGTGTCGCAAGATTCGATAAAGCTTGTTGAGGTAGGTCATTGTGAAAAGGAATAGACAACGATTGGATCTGGTTTTTATTATTTTTTGCCCGTCAGTGAGTGCATTAATATCCTTCGCCTCAGTATCCGCGGGTGAAAAATAATCATGCCTGTCAGACTGGATAAAATTCCTTCTCCAGCCCCGCGTCCCGCATCACCTCGTATTTGGCCCTGGGTCTGTTTACTTTCTCTGCTTTTGTTGTTGAGCGTGGGAAAGAGTTTGTTGTTCAGCGGTGAATCGTTGAATCAACAATCCATTGATGTCTGGCAGCACACTTTAGGCGTACCGCTTTTCGTCTGGTGTGTGTTGTTGTTCGGGCGGTTGCTGTTGTACATGGGGCAACAGGGTGCGGCCGATAGCTGGGACAAGGCCCGTGAAGAGGATTTGCTGCGAAAATTGCGTCGAGGCCGGCGATCCCAGCAAGTGTTAAGTGCGAACCTGTTCACTGCCCTGCGAAATCAGGGGGAAGAGCGGGGCAAACAACTCGATGACTTGTTGAGCGGGACGCAGGTACTGACCGCGCAACCGACCCGGATGGATGAAACCGTCGTGCGTCATAGCCGCTTAGCTGGCGCAAAGCATGAAGATCTGGAAAAAGTACTGCTCGGCGTCTTCAATCAGGTTCTGGCTGAGCTGGCGCAAACGCTGGCCCAACTGCCGGACGAAAAGCCGTTGGCACTGTTGCTGGAGGTCGAGAGCGGTCTGCCGCGAAGTCAGTGGCATCCAGCCTGGCAAAGGGCATGGACCGCATCTGGTATCCGACAATCGGCGATGCCGGTGGAGGGGCAGGGATTATCTGCACTGGACCAGTGGCTCGACCAGCGCATTGATGACCAGGCGCTACTGCTGGTGGTGGCAGTGCAATTTGCACCGCTACAGCCGGAAGGCAAGGCAGAAGCGGCTGTAGGGCTACTACTGGGTAACCGTTTGACGCAAACCACGTTACCGCCGACGGCCTACCTTCACCGTCCGGAGCGAGCGCGAGCCACCACTTCTGATGCACTGCTATATGCCACTCGCCAAGCGCTGGATTGGGCACCACTGGAAGCCAAGTCGGTTGAGCACGCATGGCGAGTGGGAATTGATGCACAACGCAATGCAGCAATAAGTACCGTTCTGGCGGAAGTGCCGATGCCGGTAAAACACAACCAGCGATTGATCGACCTGGATGCGTCGTTAGGACACCCCGGTACTGCCTCTTCGTGGCTGGCAATCGCTGCCGCAACGCAAACCATACAGCGCGGCGCTGGGCCGCAATTCATTTTCAGTGGTGACAGCGCCGTCGACGCGGGGCTCTGGAGCACGGCGCTGACGCCCGTCCTGCCGCTTTCGACGAAGGAATCTTGAATGCAGTTTCGACGCTCTTTAGGGCCGAGTGGATTGGTCGGCCTGTTAATTCTGACCGGTGTGCTCCTTGAAATCCTGGTCTGGTATTTTCCTCAATGGTTGGGGATTCGTCCTGACAGTGATCGGCAAAACACCTGGTTGTTGGCGATACCTGCGTGCACATTTATCGTCGTGATGCTCTTGGCAACCTACCGTCTGCTGTGGAGCCGTCTGGGGCATTCGGTGTATCGCGCAGAGGAGGCCGATGACGTTCCCGAGCCACCGCGCACGGATAGTCCGAAGACCCTGATCGCGCAACAGGTCCGCTTGGCTCAGGTGTCTCTCAATGATTATTACGGTCCCTTCTGGCGCCTCAAGGTCCGCCTGCTTTTGGTCGTCGGCGAACCCGAACAGATCGAAGCCATCGCCCCCGGCCTGACCACCCGGTGCTTCTTGTATGCACAGGACACCGTGCTGCTCTACGGCGGTAGCGTGCAGGCCCCAACGCTGTTCAGCCAATGGAGGGGTTTGAGTCGCTGGCGTGCCCTCGATGGCGTCGTCTGGGCCTTGAACGCGGAACAGACCACCGACGCCGTGGCGCTCGGCGAAAACGTGCGGCGTCTGTGCGATCTGGCGCGGGCGCTGCATTGGCAGTTGCCGCTGCACCTGTGGCAGGTCTGCGACACTGGGTGGGAGCAGAGCACGCGTCAGACGCAGCCGGTGGGGTGCGCGTTGCCCGCCGGCTTCACTGTCGTCGAGTTGGAGAGTCGCCTGGAGCAATTGCTCGAGCCTTTGCGCCAGGAGGGCCTGGAGCAGATGCATGGGCAGATGCAGCATGACTTTTTGCTGCGTCTGTCCCGCGATCTGCAGGTCGAGGGCATTCCCCGCTGGCGGCAGGCGCTGGCGCCATTGCTCGGCGAGTTGGCCCGAAGCGTGCCGTTGCGCGGGTTGTGGTTCAGCCTGCCGTTACCATCGGCACCGGCGGATACCCATAACCGCGGTAATTTCTGGTCGATAGCGCCAGTGTGGCAGGGCGTGCTCGGCGATACAAAGGCGCGCGTCCGTCGCCTCGGTTGGCCTGCGACCCGTATCGCGCAGGCCCTGATGCTCGCCCTGGCACTGGCGTGGAGCGCCGGCATGCTGCTGTCCTTCGCCACCAACCGCGTGCACATCGCCCAGGTGCAGACGTCGCTGGCGACCCTGCAACAATCATCAACCAGTGACGAACAATTCCTCGCCCTGAATGACCTGACCCGCGAACTGGGTCGCCTGGAGTACCGCGCCGCCCACGGCACCCCTTGGTACCAGCGCTTCGGCCTGAACCAGAACGAGCCGCTGCTGGCGCTGCTGTGGCCGCGCTACCTCGAGGCCAACCAACGATTGCTGCGCGACCCGGCGATGGCCAGCCTGCAGCAACAACTCACTACCCTGACCAAGCTCCCCGCCGACAGCCCCGAACGCCTCAAACGCGCACCCCAGGCCTACGAACAACTCAAGGCCTACCTGATGCTGGCGCGCCCGGAAAAAGCCGACGCGGCCTTTCTGGTCAAGGTCCTGGGCCCGCTCGAGCCGAGCGGCGCCGGGGTTTCGCCGGGGCTGTGGTACGGCCTGTCGCCGACGCTCTGGCAGTTCTATGGCGAGCAACTGGCTTCCCACCCGGACTGGCGCATTGCGGCCGACCCCAAGCTGGTGGCCCAGGTTCGTCAGCTGCTGCTCGGCCAGTTGGGTCAGCGCAATGCCGAAGCCAGCCTGTATAAAACCGTCCTCGATGAGGCCGCCAACCATTACCCGGCGTTGAACCTGCAACAGATGGTTGGCGACACCGAGGCACGGGCGCTGTTCGTCAGCACGGCCAACGTGCCGGGGGTGTTCACCCGCCAGGCCTGGGAGGGCCAGGTGCGCCCGGCGATCGACGCCATCGCCGAGGGGCGGCGCGAGGAGATCGACTGGGTGCTCAGCGACCAGCCCGGTGACATCGCCGCCGAGCTGACCCCGGACATGCTGCGCGAACGCCTGACCCGGCGCTACTTCCAGGACTACGCCAGCGCCTGGCTGAAGTTCCTCAACCGCGTGCGCTGGCAGCCGGCCAACAGCCTGGGCGAGGTGATCGACCAGTTGACCCTGATGAGCGACGTGCGCCAGTCGCCGCTGATCGCCCTGATGAACACTCTGGCTTATCAGGGGCAAGCCGGCACTCGGACCCAGGCGTTGGCCGATTCGCTGATCAGCTCGGCGCAAAAGCTGATCGCCCAGGCCCCAGGGCCGCTGATCGAGCAGCAATTGCAGGGACCGAAAGGCCCCCTGGATGCCACCTTTGGTCCGCTGCTGGCCCTGCTCGGCAAAACCCCCGAAGGCCAGGACGACCGCGAACGCCTGAGCCTGCAAGCCTTCCTCAACCAGGTCACGCGCACTCGCCTGACCCTGCAGCAGGTCAACCATGCCGCCGACCCGCAGGACATGACCCAGACCCTGGCGCAGACCGTGTTTCAGGGCAAAAGCATTGACCTCACCGACACCCGCGCCTACGGCAGCCAGCTCGCCGCCAGCCTCGGCGCGGAGTGGGGCGGCATTGGCCAGACCCTGTTCGTGCAGCCGCTGGAGCAGGCCTGGCAGCGCGTCCTGCAACCTTCGGCCAGCAGCCTCAACCGTCAGTGGCAACGGGCGATCGTCAGTGAATGGGACGCAGCCTTTACCGGCCGCTATCCGTTCGCGGCCACCGCCAGCGACGCCTCGTTGCCGATGCTCGGGCAGATCATCCGCGCCGACTCCGGGCGTCTCGAGCAATTTCTGCAGCGCGAGTTGGGCGGCTTGCTGCGCAAGGAAGGCAGCCGCTGGGTGGCCGACGCACAACACAGCCAGGGCCTGCGCTTCAACCCGCAGTTCATCCAGGCGATCAACCAGCTCAGTCACCTAGCCGACGTGCTGTTTACCGACGGCGGCATGGGCCTGAGTTTCGAACTGCAAGGCAAACCGGTGCGCGACGTGGTGCAGACCACTTTCACCCTCAACGGCGAACAGCACGAGTACTTCAACCAGAAGGAAAGCTGGCAGCGCTTCAACTGGCCGGGTCGCAGCCAATACCCCGGCGCGAGCCTGACCTGGACCAGCGTGCGGGCCAACGAACGGTTGTTTGGCGACTACCCGGGCACCTGGGGCCTGATCCGCCTGCTGGAGCAGGCCCAAGTCACGCCACTGGATGACGGCGACAGCCGTTTTCGGATGGTGCTCAAGGCGCCCGATGGCATTGGCCTGACCTGGTATCTGCGCACCGAACTGGGGGCAGGGCCGATGGCGCTGCTCAAGTTGCGTGGCTTCAAGTTGCCGACGCAGATCTTTTTGGGCAAGGGTGAAAAAGTGCCGCTTTGATTATGGAGGGCAGGGCTTGCTGGTGATAGCGGTTCGTCAGGCGACAACGGTGTCGGCTGTTCGTCCGCCATCGCCAGCAAGCCGGCTCCTACAGGGCTAAAGACTCCAATATCTGATGAGCAATCTTCACCCGCTCTTCATTCGGATAGTTTTTATTGGCCAGGATCACAACCCCCATATCCTTCGCTGGCACATACGCAACGTAAGCCCCAAACCCACCGGTTGAACCCGTCTTGTTGAGCAGCACATCTTCAGCCTGCGGTTGCGGTGGATTCAGCCACTGAACCTGATGCGCCTCCATGGCCATCGCCGTCGAATTCCCCGCCAGCAGGCGATCGAGAGTGACCGGATAGCGATACATCTCCCACCCAAGTCCCTGGGTCATGTCGCCGACGCTGTAGTAACCGGTATGGGTCAAGGCGATCGCCTGTTGAAGGGGTTTTTCCAGGCTGGCCGGTTGCAGGTTGGCCTGGACAAAAGCGATCAGGTCCGCCGCACTGGTTTTCACGCCGTAGGCTTCGGCATCCAGCGCCCCCGGCCCGACCCGTACGGGTTTGTCGGCCTTGTTGTAGCCTTGGGCATACAGCGCCATTTGATCCTGCGGCACGTTGAGCCAGGTGTGTTTCAGACCGAGCTTGGGCAGCAGGGTGTTTTCCATTAAGACATTGAAGGGCTGGCCCAGTGCCTGGGCGGCGAGGTAGCCGGACAAACCGATGCTGGGGTTCGAATACAGGCGGTGGCTGCCGACGGCGTATGCCGGCTTCCACTGCTGGTAGTAGCCGAGCATCTTGTCCGCCGAATCCGCCTCGGCCGGGAATTGCAGGGGCAGGCCGCCGGCGGTGTAGGTGGCCAGCTGCAATACACTGATGTGGTCGAACGCGCTGCCGTGCAGGGCCGGCAGTACCTCGCTGGCCTTGTCGGTCAATGCCAGTTTGCCGGTGGCCTGGGCGTAGGCGGCGAGGGTGGCGGTGTAGGTTTTGCTGACCGAGCCGATCTCGAACAGAGTGTCCTGGGTCACCGGGCTGCCGGTCTCTTTTGAGGCCAGGCCATAGTTGAAGTAGTGCGGTTTGCCGTTGAGGGTGACGGCCACGGCCATGCCGGCGATGCCTTGCGCTTGCATGACCGGGCGCACGGCGTTGCTGACGATCGATTCGAGCGGGTCCTGGGCGAGGGCCTGGCCTGCCGCGAGCATCGCAACGCAGGCGGCCAGAATCTTCAATCTTCCGAGATTGACCGTGTCCGTCATGGGTATCGCTCCATTCACTTGTCGCGCCGCATTGGAAAATAGGGCAGCAGGCGTTCGGTTTCTTTTTTGACCACGGCGTAGCATTCGCAACTCAGCTCCTCGAGACGAGTCCTGTCCAGGACCTTGATGTGGCCCCGAGTATATTCGATGACCCCCAGGCGCTGCAGCTTGCCGGCCGCGTCGGTCACGCCTTCGCGGCGTACGCCGAGCATGTTGGCGATCAGTTCCTGGGTCATGGTCAGTTCGTTACCGGGCAGGCGATCGAGGGACAACAGCAACCAGCGACACAGCTGCTGGTCGATGGAGTGGTGGCGGTTGCACACCGCCGTCTGGGCCATTTGCGTGATCAGCGCCTGGGTGTAGCGCAGCATCAGCAGGAGCATTTCTTCGTGGCGGTTGAACTCGTCCTTGAGTTGCTGGCCGGGCAGGCGGTAGGCATGCCCGGCGCTTTGCACAACGGCGCGGCTCGGCGTGCTTTCGCCGCCCATGAAGACCGCAACGCCGATCAGGCCTTCGTTGCCGACCACCGAGATCTCGGCCGAGGCGCCGTTCTCCATTACGTACAACAGCGACACGATGGAGTCGGTGGGGAAGTAGACATGGCGCAGGGCGCCGCCGGACTCGTAGAGCACTTGGCCAAGGGGCAACTCGACCAGCTCGAGGTGGGGCAGCAGGCGGTCCAGCGATGACGCCGGAAGCGCTGCCAGCAGGTAGTTCTGTTGTGGCTTGGGTACAGCGAACATATCAGCCACCCTTCGAAGGAAAATTCCCTGAGGGGGACAGGTTACTCCAAAGCACACTATGCGGGGCAACGCACCGACGTCGCCGCTGCCATCTGCAATGCTCAAGGGAGCGACGCTGCCTCTGCAGCGCCGGACGTTGGAGATGGCCATGAGCAAACACATTGACCCGAATCTTCGCCAGGGCCCTGGCAAGCCCACTGCGAAGCAGCCACAAAGCACGCCGCCACCCCTGCATCCCAAGCACGGGCAGGCGGCCGACCAACCGGTTCACAGCAAACTGAGCGACGCGGTGCAGCCGCACCACCAGGGCCCGGGCAGTAACGCCTGAACCCTGTTCCACCCAGCGCGCTGGATCTCAGCGCTCAAGATCGGCTTCGACGGTGCTGATGTAGCCAGGCATTTGCGCCTGCTGCGCTTTTACCGGGCAGGTCACCAGTACCTGATGGTCCCTGCCGTCATCTGATAATTGCAGCGCTTCCCGGCCCAGCAGCTCGCCGTCCAGCATGATCACCAGTGTGCTGGTCGTGCCAGGGCGCACATCGATATGGTAGGTCGTCGCCCCATAGCGGTAGCGCAGCGTGTAGCCAGGCCAGCCCTGCGCCAGCAGCGGTTCGATATGCAATGCAGTGCCGACACGCTGCAAACCGAGCAATGACTCGACGATGAAACGGTACATCCAGCCGGCCGACCCGGTGTACCAGGTCCAACCCCCGCGGCCCGCATGGGGCGGCGTGCCATAGACGTCGGCCGCCATGACATAGGGCTCGACCTTGTAGGTCTCCAGCCGGCTGGCGACTTCACCCCCTGCAGGGTTGATCATGTCGAGCAACCGCCAGGCCCTGGCGTTGTCGCCTAGCTCGGCGAACGCCATGCCGGCCCAGACCGCTGCGTGGGTGTACTGGCCGCCATTCTCCCGCACGCCCGGCACGTAGCCCTTGATGTAACCGGGCTCCAGGGTGCCTGTGTCGAAAGGCGGATCGAGCAGCAGCACCGCGCCGGTGTCGGGGCGTACCAGGTGCTGCTCGAGCGAAGACATGGCCGTGCGTCGCCGCGCTTGCGGGGCGGCCCCCGAGAGTACCGACCAGCTTTGCGCGATCGAGTCGATGCGGCACTCGTCATTGTCGGCCGAGCCCAGGAGCTGGCCGTCGTCAAACCAGGCGCGCCGGTACCAGGCACCGTCCCAGGCATGCGCCTCCAGACTCGACTGCAGCAGGGCGGCCTGCTGGGTACAACGCTGTGCGAAAACAGGGTCGCCGTGCAATTGGGCAGTGAGGGCGAAGCGCTGCAGGACATCAAAGCCGAAGAAGCCCAGCCACACGCTTTCCCCTTGGCCCAGATGGCCGACCCGGTTCATCCCGTCGTTCCAGTCGCCGGTGCCGATCAAGGGCAGGCCGTGGCTGCCGCGCGGCAGGCTGTGTTCGATGGCGCGCACGCAATGCTGATAGAGGCTTTCTTCGAGGTGCGATTTGCCCGGCAGGTCGTAGTAAGACTCTTCCCCGGCATTGAGCGGGCGGCCTTCAAGGTAGCCCACGGGCTCGGCCAGCACGCTGAGGTCGCCGGTGACGCTCACATAGTGACTGGTCGCCAGCGCCAGCCACAGATAATCGTCGGAACAGCCACTGCGCACACCGCGATCCAGCGGCGGGTGCCACCAATGTTGCACGTCGCCTTCGGCATATTGATGGGCCGCACACAACAACAGGTGGGCACGCACGCTGGCGGGATCGGCATGGAGCATCGCCATGCTGTCCTGCAGTTGATCGCGAAAGCCGATGGCGCCGCCGGACTGATAGTAGCCACTGCGGGCCTGGAAGCGACAGGCGATCACCTGGTACATCAGCCAGCCATTGACCATCACATCGATGCTCGGGTCGGGGGTCTGGACCTGGATCACGTCCAGCTGCGAACGCCAGTGCTCGCGTACCGCCTCCAGTTGCGCGGTGGCCGCGGCCAGGCCGCGGTATTGATGAACCAGGCGCAGGGCGGACGCCGTGTCCCTGGCTGCACCGAGGCGGAAGACCACGTCCTGCTCTTCACCGCTGTCGAGATCCAGGGCCACCTGGATCGCCGCGCAAGGATCGAAGCCGCCACCGGTGCGGCCCGACAGGCGTGCCTGCTGCAGTCCTGCAGGTGCCTTGAGGCTGCCGTTGCGGCCGACGAACTCGGTGCGATCGCCGCTGATGCTGGTGTCGGTCGAGTCGGTATCGAGAAACGCCACCCGTTCGCCAAACTCGATCGAATAGGCGTTCCTGGCGAAGAATGCGCCGCTGGTGGGGTCGGCTTCCGTCACCACATGCATCGCCGATTTGCTGCGCAGGTCGCCCAGCACCCACTCCACATAACAGGTGGTCGACAGGCGCCTTGGGCGGCCCGAGCGATTGCGAATCTGCAGATGCGAGAACTTGATCGAAGCATCCAGCGCCACATACACCCACAGCTCGGTGTGGATGCCGTCTTCATCGTGCTCGAACACGCTGTAGCCGAAGCCGTGCCGGGTGCGGTACTCGCCAGTGCCGGGACAAGGCTGTGGCGTCACCGACCAGAAATGCCCGGTTTCTTCATCGCGCACATAGATCGCCTCGCCGCTGGCGTCGGTGATCGGGTCGTTATGCCAAGGGCTCAGGCGAAATTCGTGGGCGTTTTCCATCCAGGTGTAGGCGCCACCGCTTTCGGAAATCACCGAGCCGAAGTGCGGGTTGGCCAACACGTTGGCCCATGGCGCCGGCGTCGGCTTGCCAGGCTGCAGGGTCATGACGTACTCGCTGCCATCGGCACTGAAGCCGCCATAGGCGTTGCCCAGCAGCAAACCGTCGAGGGCGGGCAGGGCAGTGGTCGCCGTAGTCTTGGCCTGGCGCTTGAGGGTGGGGACCAGCGCCGGGGACACCGGGCTGGCGTGACGCCGTTGAAGCTGTTCGGCAATGCTGCCTTTGCTTTCGCTCAGCACCAGGCGCGCCACCGACAGGATCAACGTGCGGTCCTCGTTCGACAACTGCTGGGCCGGCCGCACGAAGATGCCCCCGGGATGGTCAATCAGCGAGGCTTCGCTGCCGGATGTCACCACCCCCATGATCAAGTCCTGGAGTTGCTGGCGATAGCCCGCCTGGTCTTCGTTCCAGATCACCAGATCGACCATCAGGCCTTTTTGTCGCCAGTAGGCATGGGCCTTGACCATCTGCTGCACCAGCTCGATGTTCTCGACGGTGGCGATCTGCAACAGCACGATGGGCAGGTCGCCGGAGATCGCCTGGCCCCAGAGGCTCGATTGATTGCGTCGGTTGGCCATCAATACGCTGTTTTCCGTGCGCAACGAGGCGTTGGCGTAGAGGATCGACGCGGCCATCTGTTCAAACAGGCGGGCATCTTCCGGCGTTACATTGAGTTGGCGCAGCAACACCTGGCTGTGGGTCCAAGCCAGGTCGAAGACGCGATCAGCGAGGTGACGGTCGCGGAATTTGTTGATCAGGTACAGGCAACCCTCACGGCTGTCCGCCACGCCGGTCACCAGGTCGATGGTCGCCGTTTGCCCGGGTTCCAGGGTAATGCGGCAGCGGATCGCGACGATCGGGTCCAGCACCGAACCGGCAGTGCCGGACAGCTGCTGGACGTGGCCATCGAGTGCCGCCGGTGCGGCAACGTCGCGCCCGCGGCCGATGAAGCGTGCGCGATCGGTCTCGTAGGAAATCGCGTCGATGTCCGCGCCATGGACCGCCATCAGGTGGCACATCCAGGGCACGGCTTCCTCAGTGGAACGGCGCCTGCGGGTGCAGACGATAGCCTGCAACGCCGGCAGCAGTTCGGTCTGCACGAACAGGTTGCTGAAGGCCGGGTGCATGGCATCACTGATGGCCGGCGCCAGGACCACCTCGGCGTAGGTGGTGATCTCCACGCTACGCCGTACGCGGCCGCGGTTGGTGATGTGCAGCCGGCGCAATTCGATGTCGTCTTCGGGCGACACGACGATCTCGGTGTGCGTATCGAAGTCGAGCTCGCGAACCCGAAACTCGGCCCGGGCATCGCTGAAAATCGCCTCATGGCTTTCAGGCCGGTGCAGGGTCGGCTGGTGCGCCGAGGACCAGAACACGCCGCTGCTGACATCGCGCAGGTAGCAGAACATGCCCCAGTTGTCGCGGGTCGCATCTTCACGCCAGCGGGTCACGGCGATGTCGTTGCAGCGGCTGTAACCGCCGCCGGCACTGCTGAGCATCACGTGATAACGGCCGTTGGACAGCAGCTGGACGGCGGGGCGCTTGCGCCCGGGATCGGCGAACACGCGAAGCCTGGTTTCCTGGGTCCCGGCATTGTCCCCCGTGGCAGGGTCGTGGGTCGCATGCAGGTAGGGCGCGGCGGTTTTCGGCACGCGTTCCTGCAGCAGCAAGAGGGTCGCCTGAAAGGCCGGAATCGACTCGAATCGGCGCTGCATGGGCCGGTCCAGCAGCAGGCTGGTCAAGGCCAGCAGGCTCATGCCCTGGTGGTGCGCCATGAACGAGCGCACCACCGCATAACGCTGGCCCCGGGGCAGGCGTGCCTCGGTGTAGTCGACCGCTTCGTACAGGCCATAACGGCCGGCAGAGCCCTGGGTCGCCAGGCGTTGCAGGTTGCGGCAGGCCGCTTGCGGCTCGACCATCAGCGCCAGGGCGCTGGCGTACGGCGCAATCACGGTGTCCTCGGCCAGCCCGCGCTTGAGGCCAAGGCCTGGCACACCAAAGGCCCGATACTGATAATTGAAGTGGCCGTCCAGGGTGTTGTAACCCGACTCGGACACGCCCCAGGGGATGCCCAGCTGGTTGCCATGCTCGATCTGCAAGGCCACGGCCGCGCGGCAGGTCTGCTCCAGCAGCGTGCCTTCATAGCTGGGCATGATCAGGTTGGGCATCAGGTATTCGAACATCGAGCCGGACCAGGACAACAGCACCGGCACCCCGCGATTGTTGCTGAGCAAACGCCCGAGGGTGAACCAGGCCTGTTGCGGCAGCTGGCCCTGGGCGATGACCACGAAATTGGTCAGGCGCACCTCTGACGCGAGCAGGTCGTAGTAGCCGTTGTCCAGCCGGCGTTCGTCGGCGTTGTAGCCGATCGAGAACAGGTCGCGCTGGGCATCGTAGAGGAAAGTGAAGTCCATGCTCGCCAGAGACGCGGACAGTTCGGCCAGGTGCTCGAGCTGGCTGATTCGGGCGCGAGCCAGGGTTTGTACCACCTGCACTTGCGCCTGATCGGCGGGCAGCCACAGCGTGATATCGAGCTCGGCCATGTGCCGCAGGGTGAGTGCCTTGGCCTGGGTGGGTGCCTGCGGCAGCTCGAAGCGCAGCCACTCTGCGCGCAGATCCGCGCACTGCATCTGCAATGCCTGCAGCCAGTAGTGGACTTCTTCAGCGGCGCTGGTCGGGCTGTCGATCGCCAGGGCCTGTGCCTGATCGAGCAGTTGCAGGAGGTTGTCCTGGACGCTGGCCGATTCCACCTTCGCCCTCAGTTCGAGCACGGCACGGTCATCGAGGCCCGCACCTTCCAACGCCTGTTGCAGCACATCGAGAGTGTCGCCCAGGCCGCCAAGGCTGCGTCGATCGAACAGGGGCGTGTCAATCAATCCCAACAGCCCCGGCCGCAAGGTGAGCAACAGGCCCGCCAGGTTGCCGCTGTCGACGGTGGACACGTACCGAGGTGCCAACGGTTGCAGTGTCTGGGTGTCGTACCAGTTGTAGAAGTGCCCCTGATGCCGCTCAAGGCCGGCCATGGATTCAAGGGTGGCGTTGATGCGTTCAAGCAGGCGCCCGCTGCTCAGATAGCCGAAATCGTGGGCCGCCAGGTGCGAGAGCAAGGCCATGCCCATGTTGGTCGGTGAAGTCCGATGGGCAATGGTCGGCTTGGGTATTTCCTGGACGTTGTCCGGCGGCAACCAGTTGTCCTCAGGGCCCACATAACGATCGAAGAACGCCCAGGTCTGGCGTGACAGCATGCGCAGGAAGCGCAGGTCCTGCGCGGATGGACTGAACCCTGTCGGTGTGGTCGGCAGGCTGATCCACCAGGCAATCGCCGGGCTCGCCAGCCACACCAGCAGCAAAGGTGCCGCGAGTGCGAGTACATGGGGAGAGGAGAGCAGGGCCGCGAACAGCAGCAGCGCCAAAGCAGGAGCAATCCACAGGCTTTTATACATGCCGGCCAGATCGTTGCCACTGGAGCGCTCCACCTCACGGGAAGGCTGCCATTGCAGCAGGCGACGCTTGCTGATCAGCATGCGCCACAGCGAGCGGCCAATCGCGTCGAAGCTCAGCAACGCATCGGAGGGCAGCCAGACAATCGACAACAGCGCCCGCATGAAATGCTGGCCCGAGGTGTGCAAGGCCGCCGTCAGGTGTTGCCCCAATGGAATATCGGCCGCTTTCTGCACCAGCGCCAGCACCGACTGCAGCACGGGTTGCAGGCAGACCAGTATCACCACCGCCAACGTCCAGGAGGCGGCCTCGTTCGTACCCAGCCAGCCCCATGCCAGCATCGCGAGGAAGGCGCCTGGTTCCAGGCTGCGGCGCAGATTGTCGAAGATTTTCCAGCGGGCCAGGTTGCTCAGGCGATTGGCCGCGAACCCTCCCTGGGGTTTCGGGGCCCACGGCAGGGCCCAGTACAGCACTTGCCAGTCGCCGCGAATCCAGCGGTGGCGGCGCTTGGCATCGGCGCTGTAGCGCGACGGGTATTCCTCATACAGCTGCACATCGCTGAGCAGTCCGCAGCGGGCATAGCAGCCTTCGATCAGGTCATGGCTGAGGATGCGGTTGTCGGGCAGGCAACCCTCGAGCGCCTGTTCGAAGGCGTCGACGGCATAGATGCCCTTGCCGATGAAGGAACCGTTGTGGAACAGGTCTTGGTACACATCGGAAACGGCGCGGGTGTACGGGTCGATACCGGCATCGCTGCCAAACAGGCGGGCGTAGGTCGAGCGTGCCGTGCTAGGCAGGCTGATGCCCACCCGTGGCTGGAGGATGGCGTAACCGCTGACGATCCTGCCGCTCTTTTCATCGAATACCGGATGGTTCAGCGGGTGCATCATGGTGCCGATACACTGGCGCGCGACATCCCGTGGCAACAAGGTATCGGTGTCCAGGGTAATGACGAAGCGCACCGCACTCAGGGGCGCGATATCACCGACAATCAAGGCAAAACGCTCCTGGCCTTTGCCTCGCAGCAATGCGTTGAGCTCGGCGAGTTTGCCGCGCTTGCGCTCATGCCCCATCCATACCCGCTCTGTAGCACTCCAGTGCCTGGGCCGGTGCAGCAGGAAGAACCGGTCGACCTGACCATCGGCATACTTGTGGTTGAGCGCCTCGATCAGTTGGCGCGCCAGGGTGAGCAGTTCGCCGTCCTCGGGCATCACCTCGGCGGGGGCGTCCATGAAGTCGCTGAGCAGGGCGAAATGCAGGTTGTCATCGCGATTGGCCAGGAAGCGCACTTCCAGGCCTTCCGCCAGGGCTTCGATGTCGCCGGCGTTGGCAAACATCGTCGGCACCGCCACCAGCGTTCGTGCCTCGGTCGGTATGCCCTTGCTGTAATCCAGGCGGGGCAGTAGCGACGGGGCGACGGTGAGGGTCACCAGCCAGTTGACCAGTCCTATCGCCAGGCGGCTGGTCATCAACAGTGCGGGCACCGCGAGCAGGACCAGCCCCCAGATGGGTGTGCCGCTGTGATAAGCGCTGCTGAGAAAGGGCCAGGCCAACAAAAATGTCAGCAGCAGAGCAGGGCACAGGTAGAACTTCAGCGGGGCGCTCTGCAGCATTCGCTTCCAGCGTTCGAGCGGCGACA
Organism: Pseudomonas sp. YuFO8; assembly: GCF_035065025.1. Classification (NCBI taxonomy): domain Bacteria; kingdom Pseudomonadati; phylum Pseudomonadota; class Gammaproteobacteria; order Pseudomonadales; family Pseudomonadaceae; genus Pseudomonas; species Pseudomonas sp. YuFO8. The sequence continues at coordinate 16,638 of NZ_JAXDEQ010000065.1, forward strand.
CGCTGGCGTGCAGCGCCTGCTCCAGGCTGAACAACCCGTCAGCCACCAGGTAATAGCCCACGTGTCCGGTCACTCCGGCGGGTTGTGGGGTGTTGGCCAGTTCGATGGCGGCTTCTGCCACCTGGGCCTCAGACTGCACGCAATGCCGGGCCAGACGTTCGACCACATGGCGGTAGCGATCGCGGGTGGCGAAGTCCATGTTCGCGTAGACGCCCGCCGGGTCGGTGCACAAGACCTGTTCGACATGGCTGAGCAGCTCGACGAACTCGCGCCAGTCGGTCGCCGCCAGCAAGCGCAGGCTGGCGATGCTGTTGCTGATGGACACCTGGTCACCGGATTGCTGCTGGGCATCCATCTGCACCAGGCGTTCGACGGTCAGGCCGGCCTCACCGAGGGTTTGTTCTATCCACGCCATGGGCAAGATCAGCGCGGCGCTTTGCCCGTGCAGGCGGCGCGCCAGTTCGGCCACGAAGGCTGGCGTCATCGGTGGCGCCGAGCGCGCCATGTCGGCCACGGTCAAGACCACGCTCTTGGCGTCGCGCTCGGCCATTTCGATCAGGCGATCGGCCCAGTCATCGGCCAGGTTGCGGTCATCGCGGTTGGCCATGACCCGGGACGCCACGCGCCGCAGGTTCTCGATCAGCGCCAGGCGCAGCATGATCGGGATGGCCCACAGCTCGCCCAGGGTCAGCGGCGTGATGGTCTGGTACGAGGCGATGAAACAATCCAGGCTCGGCGCATCGACCCGGCCATCGCCGTGGGCGATGGTTTCCAGGGCGATGTCGTAGACCCGCGGCAGGCCTGCCGAGGGCCCTTCGGCCAGGCGTGGCAGCTCGCGGCTGTAGCCGTCGGGCAGGTGGGTCCTGGCGGTGCGGATGTTTTCTTCGATCAGGTAGAAGTTGTCCAGCAGCCATTCCGCCGCCGGGGTGGCGCGTCGACTGGACTGTTGCACGGTCTTGAGCGCTGCGCAGCTACGTTCCAGCAGCAGTTGGTTGTCGGTCAGGCGGCCGAGCAAGGCGTCCTTTCTGGAAAGACGCCCGAGCACATGTTGGCGGGCCAGGACGATGCCGTGGTCGGCCATCTGCTGCGCATTGAACAGGTCGGAACGCAGGATGGGCTCGTACTCGAACTTGTGCCGCGCGGCACTCCACCTGAGCCAGATGGCCGGTGAGCGCCAAAGGCTGGACAGTGTGCGAGTCAGGATATTTTCCATGAAATCCTTCGTACGACCTGCGCAGGGCAGGGCGCATGTGGAATGAAGGCGGTTCTACGCCAGGCTAGGTGTGCGGGGCATTGCGCCGCCGGGCGCAGCATTCCACCGACGAGTGTGAAGTGTTCAGGGGGGCGAAGTCTGTTCGGTAGCGAACATAGGCGGTGTAGGCAGGTATCTTGCGTCGCGATACCTGCTAACGCGGCACGCGATTGGTGGGAGTTATACCCGGGTCATTAGAGTTGCCACTGCCATCCATTTGCAGCGGAAACAGCATGCGCTATCGACGTCTTGACTTGAACCTGCTGGTAGCGCTCGATGCCCTGTTGAGCGAATGCAGCGTCAGCAGGGCCGCTGAACGACTGTGCCTGGGCCAGTCGGCAACCAGCTCGGCGCTTGGACGTTTGCGCGAGCATTTCAATGACCCGTTGCTGGTGCAGGTCGGGCGGCGGCTGGAGCCCACTGCCCTGGGGCTGGAGCTGATGCCAAAAGTGCAGGAAGCCCTCGCCCTGACGCGGGAGATTATCGATGCACCGATGAATTTCGACCCGGCCACCTGTACCCGGCAATTCACCTTGGTGGCTTCCGATTACGTGGCCGGGGTGCTGTTGCCAGCGGTCAGTCTTGCGTTGGCGCGCATCGCGCCGGGTGTGCGTGTGAGCCTGCGCGACTTGCCTGTGCCGCGCGATGGTGACGTGGTCAGCGAAGCGCTCGACTATCGGCGCAGTGATTGTGTGATTGTGCCGCAACGGCGGTTGAACCCTGCTTACCCCCACGTACCCTTGATGAGTGACCAGCTGTGTTGCATCGTCTGTGCGCAGCAGCCGCAGTTCGCCGAGGGTTTGAGCCTGACGGGCTACTGCGCCGCCGAACATGTGGTGCGTGAGTTCGCCGACGGGCGAAACCTGGCCATGGATGCCGTGCATCTGCATGAGTTGGGTGTTCATCGGAGGGTGGCCGTGGCCGTTGAAAGCTTCGTGCTGATGCCGGAGTTCATAGTCGGTACCGCGCGAATTGCCACTGTGTTTCGCCGGCAGGCAGAACGTTTTGCCCAGCGTTATCCACTGCGCATTCACCCTGCACCGCTGGCTTTTCCGGACGCCGTACAGGTGCTGCAATGGCACCCGTATCAGGAACGAGACCCGGCGCTGATGTGGTTTCGCAGCCTGCTGTTGGAGCAGGCCGCGTCGCTTGATTAACCCGCGGGCTGATCACCGGTATCGGCAACCAAACCGGCCTGGTCGATCGCCTGCATGGCGCAGCGCTCATCATTGTCCGAAGTGTCGCCACTGATGCCGATGGCGCCGATAATTTTCCCCTCGGCATTTCGAATCAGCACACCGCCGGCGACTGGAATCACCTCGCCGCCGGTCAGGCTGTTGATCGCATCGAAAAACGCCGGCATGGCCTGCGCACGCCGTGCCAGTTCCCGTCCGCCGAAGCCCATTCCCAGGCAGCCGCGCGCTTTGCCCGTGGCGATCTGTGGGCGCAGGAAACTGGCCTGTTCATCGCGCAGGACCGCCAGTGGATGACCCGCTGCATCCAGCACGGCGGCGGCCAGGGGGTTGAGCCCGGTTTCCCGGGCGATGCGGATCGCGCTGCTGGCGATCTGGGTGGCTGTGGTCAGATCAAGTGGGTGCATGATATCGATCCTCATACGGCCCACTTGCCCAGTTGGGCAACCCGGTCGCGGGTGTACAGGTCCGTCCACTTCAACGAGTTGAAATCGGACACTTGCTTGGGGTTGTAGGGGCTGCGTTCCATGCGCACCGGCTGACCGGCCTTGTACACGGCCTTGAGGCGCGAGCGGTCCTGGAGGATGCGGATGTCGTGCAGCGGCGAGCCGTCGAGCAACAGGAAGTCCGCTTGCTTGCCCACTTCCAGGGAGCCGATGGTTTCACCGCGCGGCATGCAGCGCGCACCGACGGTGGTGGCGGCATACAGGGCTTCGGCGGGCGTGAAGCCCAGGCGCGTGACCAGCAGTTCAAGCTCACGGGCATGCCACTCGCCATAAGGCGTCACGGCAAAACCGCTGTCGCTGCCACAGGCGAACGGCACACCGGCCGCCTTGGCACGTTTGAGCACCGCCGAACCGACTTCCAGCGTGCGCGCGCAGTAACCGGCGTACCCGGTGGTGATGGCCGGGTCGTGGGGCTGGCAAAAATCCACGGTGTTCTGCGGGAAGGTCATGGTCGGCGCGAGGATACTGCCCGCTTCGAGCAAGGCCTCGATACAGTCGTCGTCCATGTAGAAGGCGTGGAACACCAGATCGACACCCGCGCGTGCGGCGTACATCACCGCTTCACGGCCATAGGCATGGGTCGCTACTTTGCACCCCAGGCGATGGGCTTCTTCGACCATCTCGTAGGTTTCTTCGGCGGTGAACGCCGCGATGATTTCGCCGTTCGGGCGACGATGGGTGCCGTCCATGGCGATCTTGATCAGGTCTACGCCATCCTTCGCCTGCTTGCGGATTTCTGCCAGGGCTTCGCTGCGGCTGGTGACCAGGCGCGCGGTGAAGTATTCCGGAGCTCCTACGCGGCTCGGAAACCAGTCATTGAGGCTCTGCCGATTGGTGATGACCCGGCTGCTGGCCGCGATGCGCGGACCCTCGAACAGGCCAGCGGCAATTGCGTTGCGCACTGAAATGCTGAGCTGGCCGCTATCGCCCGGGCAAACCATGCTGGTCACGCCGGCGGCCAGCACATGTTGGGCGAAGAACGTGCCACGCAGCGCGCGGAATTCGTCGCTGGTCCAGATATCGATGTCTTCTTCACTCTGCGCGTTGCCGAAGGCCAGGTGGGTATGCACGTCCACCAGGCCTGGCATGACAAAGTTATCGCCGGCATCGACAATGCTGTCACCCGCTTGTGGCTGCGGCGCCATGGCTGTCGGGCCGACGTAGGTCAGCAGGCCGTTATCCACGACCAGCGTTTGCTGTTGACGGGTATGCAGGCCAGTACCGTCGAACAGGGTCTGGCATTTGAGGTGCAGGGCATTCATGGCGTTTTCACTTGGCTGATTGTGATGCAAAGTGAGGCTAGGGCGCGGCCACGGGCGCCACCAGCAACTTGCATCAATGGGCGGGTATTGATGGCGTCGATAGCTGCTCAATCCCACTAGGGGCGGGGCCTTTGCGGCGCAGGGTGAGATCAGGGGGTGGGTATCGCGAGTGGCGATGGCTGGCATCGTGATCGACGATTTTTTACAGGTCGGATTGCAAGTCTATGGTGCGCGCTCATCACCCACAGAGAGCCATTGACATGACCACCGCAGCCGTAAAAAACCAACTCCTGGCACTTGAGCAGGAACGCCGCCGGGCCCTGGTTGAAGAAGACTACCCACGCGTCGCCGAGCTGTTCGCCGATGACCTCGTGTATGTGCACACCACCGGATTGGTGCAAGGCAAGGCGGACTATCTGGAGTACGCCAAAAGCGCCGTGCAGTATCTGGACATTGAACGAGGCGAATTGCAGGTCCGCTTTTACGGCGAGTACCTGGCGGTGATGACCGGCACGCAATGCAACACCTTGCGCAAGCGCGGTGGCGAGCAGTCGATTCGCGGCGACGGCTTTGCCACGCAGGTCTGGACGTTGGGCGCAGAGGGTTGGCAGATCAGCTCGTTCCATGGGACACGTGCGCCTAACTGAATTCGTTCAGCACGCTATCGCTGGCAAGCCAGCTCCTACAGGTTTTCGGGTGCCTGCGGATTGTTGGGCGGTACACGAATCTGTAGGAGGCGGCTTGCTGCGGGCGGCGTTCCGACGATAACGTCCGAATAGTCACATCCAGAACCAAACTGTGACAACGCTCTTCATCCTGGCGCACTAGCCTTGTGTTTCGGTTTTGAACACAGGAGGGCAATGGAATGCCTGATCTTCCCCACGCCAATCGCCTGCGCGCCGGGCGCTATTCCCAATCCGGGCAAATTTATCTGCTGACCGCAGTGACCCGCAATCGCGAGCCGCTATTCACCAATTGGCTGACAGGGCGGCTCCTGGTACGGCAATTTCAACAAGCACAGACTGACGACCAGGCGGATTCCCTGGCCTGGGTGGTCATGCCTGACCATTTTCATTGGCTGGTTGAGCTGAAGAACGGCACCTTGCCGGCGCTGATGCTGGCCACCAAATCTCGTAGCGCAAGAGCGATCAATACTCACCTGGGGCGAACAGGATGTCTTTGGCAAAAAGGCTTTCACGACCGTGCCATTCGCTACGAAGAGGATCTACTGGCGGTTGCCCTGTACGTCATCGCCAACCCCATACGCGCCGGCCTTGTCCGGCGAGTACATGATTACCCGTTGTGGGACGCCAAATGGTTGTAGGGATGGTTGCTGAATTTTGGTACGACACAAATGCGTAGGAGCCGGCTAGCTGGCGATTCGGTGGTGGCCGTTATGCCGCCATCGCTGGCAAGCCAGCTCCTACAGGTTTTGGGCTGCATGCGGGTTGTTGATACGACACAAATCTGAACTGACCCCCAAATGTTGGACGGTCTTTGTCGCTAGCCAACGGATCGGGTTCTGTATTCCACAGGACTCAGTCCGCCGAGTTTCGCCTTGATTCG
>NZ_JAXDEQ010000066.1:0-21295 GCF_035065025.1 Pseudomonas sp. YuFO8
CCGGCTTGCCGGCGAAGGCGTTTATAAGGACGCCTTCGCCGGCAAGCCGGGCTCCTACAAAAGGAGACATCTATGCGCAAGTTGCTGGTCCTCGGTCTCGTCTGCGCCCTGAGCGCCCCGCTCGTCCATGCCCGGGCCATCCCGGACCCGACGCAGCGTCACGCCCCCGGCAACGAAGAACTGCAAAAGCCCATCGCCGAAGCCGGCTACAGCGTGGGCGTGAACTACCAGCTGCAATGCGCCGGTTGCCACCTGGGCAACGGCATGGGCTCGGCGGCCAATGACACGCCGAGAATGACCGGGTTTGTCGGCAACTTCCTGAAAGTGCCGGGCGGCCGTGAATTCCTGGTGCGTGTGCCGGGCATGTCGCAATCGGCGTTGAACAACGCGCAACTGGCTGACCTGCTCAACTGGCTGATGCGCGAGGATGGCATGGCCGGCAAAAGCAGACCCGCCGACTACCAGCCCTACAGTGCCGACGAAGTGGCGGCGCTGCGGGCCAAGACCATGCTCAATCTGCCGGGCACCCGCGCCGAACTGATCGACAGGATGCGCGCTCAAGGCATCGCCATCGAAGACGGGATGAACAACTGACAGCACCGAACGCATTGACACAACCGGGGCCCAGGCCTTCGCGCCTGCCCGAATAATCCCCTTGCGACCGATGGTCGTCCAGATACCCGAAAAGCAGGCCAGCCGGCGCCTGCATCACTGCTCCCGACTAAACTTCGTCCATAACGTGAATGAATCCACAGTGCTGCTAAAGTGATAGCACGGGACCCGCATTCTCCCCTGCCTCGGGATTTTCGGTGGAGGGTGGATTTCTCGACTATAAGTAGCTTGCCGCTGAGGCTAAAGCTCTGAAACGAGGGTAGTTTTGACCTGGATCGCGTTCCTGTTGGGCGCGAGGGGGTAGCAAAAATGGGATCTGATCATGATTTTTGAGCCGAGCAGTAGCCGTTCCGTACTCCAGCGAAGAAGCAGCACCAGTATCTTTATCCAGGCCGGCCTCGATAGCCTGGCTGTCACCGGTGTCGCGTGGTACCTGATTGATTATCACATCGGCTACATCACCCAGGCCTATGTGATCATGGTCCTGCTGTTGCTGGGGGCGTTGGCCGTCGTGTACGACCACTACGCCATCTATCGAAGCAACGTCGGGTTCGCCATCAAGGCCTTCAAACTGTTCAAGGCATGGACCGCCGCCTTTTGTTTTCTCGTCGCCATGGCCTTTCTTACGAAACAAAGCGAAACCTACTCACGACTGTTGGTCGGTGAGTTGTTCGTCATTGGCTATTTTGCCCAGCTGCTGTTGCACCTCGGGACGCGTGAACTGCAAAAGAAGTTCCTGGCGCATCCCACCCAACGGGACAACGCGCTGATCATTGGCTCGGGAGAACTGGCCGACTTCCTCCACCAGAAAATCAGTAACAATCCCTGGCTGGGTGAACGGGTCGTCGGCTCCGTACTGATCGGAGCGGCCGATGACCATGGCAAGGATGGCTCGGAGAACCCCAACCGCCTGGCGATACTGGGCAATTTGTCCGACCTTGATGACCTGGTCGCGCAACATTCCATTCGCACCGTCTACTTCGTCACGCCACTGGACGGTTCGCAGGTGATCAAGGATGTGTATCTGAAGTTGTTCGACAAGCACATCTCGGTCAACTGGGTGCCGGACATCTTTTCCCTGCGCCTGATCAATCACAGCGTTCGCGAGATTGCCGGTATTCCCGTGCTGACCTTGTCCGAAACGCCACTGATGGGCATGCGCCTGCTGCTCAAGAACCTGGAAGACCGCGTGCTGGCCTTTCTCATCCTGCTGTTTGCCGCGCCGGTGCTGGCCATCGTCGCCATTGCGATCAAGCTCGACAGCCCGGGGCCGGTGTTCTTCCGCCAGCAACGGATGGGCTGGAGTGGCGGGCCCTTTCGCATCTGGAAGTTTCGCAGCATGAAGGTCCACCAGCCTGAAGACGGCGTGGTCAAGCAAGCGCAAAAGAACGATCCGCGCATGACCCGGGTCGGCGCCTTCATTCGCAAGACCAGCCTGGACGAACTGCCGCAGCTGTTCAATGTGCTGATGGGCGAAATGTCCCTGGTCGGGCCTCGTCCCCATGCCATCCAGCACGATGCGCAATATTCACCCGACATCGCCGACTACTTTGCGCGCCACAACATCAAGCCCGGCATCACGGGCCTGGCCCAGGTGCGCGGCTACCGGGGTGAAACCAAGGATATCGAGCAGATGATCCGTCGGGTCGATTCTGACATCGAATACATCAACAACTGGTCGCTGTGGCTCGACTTCGTCATTCTTGCCCGCACGGTGACCGCCTTCTCGGGCAAGCATGCCTACTAGTTGCGTCATGGATGCATAACCTCGAGTAGCGCTGGTTATCAGCGCTACCGGGTTACAAACGAGACAGGGGTTCAGGCCGGGAACAGATCGAGCGTGCGCTCAACCTCGTCGGGGTCGATGCGGAAACCTTCGCCGTCCGGGGTACCCACCACAAAACCGAAGTTCTGCTGATCGCGATCCGTCAGGTACTTGAAGAAGCAGACGAAACGATCAGGCGGTTGCAGGATCAGCAGCGAACCGCCGGGCTGCAGTAGATTGACGCCATGTATGAGCTGACTGCCTTCGATGCCGATCACTGTCCTGGCCCCGGCACAGGCCGCGACGATGGTCGGTACATCGCACTTGGACGGGTCAATGATGCGAAACCCCCGGCGCTCACGCAGACGTTCGGCCAGCTCCAGTTCATTGCGCAACAAACGCAACTCGCCCTTGTTGCCCCGCAGGACGAACACGCCTGGGTGAGAACTGGCATCGACATGGGACAGCAACTTTTCAGACATTGCGCGAAATCGCAGGTGCTTATGACGGTTGTGACTGATGTCGTCAAAGATCACCAGCTCGCGAAAAAACGCATTGCGCACACGAACCGGATTCATCCCCAGCCAGTCTTCATAACCCGGCGCGTGAAGTATCCCGTGCCTGGCGGCGGAAATGGAGGTTTCAGCGAGCGACGTGGTGACCGGGATGCCCTCCTGGGCGGCCATTGGATAGGTGATACAGTCATCCACCATCCACGAGCCAAACCACTTGTTCCCACCCACGGTGCAATACATCGCCCCGCGATCGATTTCGTTTTCTATGCGAACCTTCGGCAACCACCCGGACCTGGGCGATAACCAGGTTTTGGCATCACCTTTGTACAGCGCGCCGTCGATCAACCAGGCGTCCTTGAGAAGAAACGCGCGTGTCGGGCCGTGCTGGACAAGACCGTTGCCCTCCATGGTGCGACGGGGATGCTCAAAGGGATAAAACTGCCATCCTGTCACCCGCTCAAGCTGGTTGGGCAGGTAAAACGCAGGCGGCGCGACCGATGCATCCGCTGGGGCCATTTCCCAGGTTTTCACCGCGACACTTTGCAGATCCAGCGGCGGTTTCCTGGCAAGTTTCTCTTTGAACATGTGTTTGTACGCAGCAAAACTCCATTTCGCCCCAGCGCCGCTCACCAACAGGTTCGATTGCGACATAAGGATTACCACTCTGAATACGTTTAACTACCAATAACGCTTGTCATCGCTTGCTCGACGTCAGGTTCAGTTGCACATCAGGCTTTCCATGGCAGGGGGCGATTTCAGATGACTGTAGCGACCGCGTAGGGTCTCGAGCAGTTTTTCCGGTGGCGCCTTGGCGCAATGCAGATAGACCCTGGAGAGCCCACCAAAACCCATTTCACGATAACGCTCGGCGATTTCCTCATCGCTTGGCCCGTCCGGCAAACCCAGATGCAAGGTCAGTTTTTTACCCTCTACGGCAAACAGAGGGGTTTCCCAGAGAAATTGCGCGACGCCTACCTTGGGCAATCGGACAAATAGATAACCGTGGTTGTTCAGCGTATCGACATCGCCGCCGCGCCTTCTTTTCCACTCCAGCAAGCCATCGTCCGGACGCGCCAGGCAGGTGCCGATATCGTAATAATCAAAACCGTTTTCCAAGGCCCATTCCAACGCCATGAAGGTGGTGATGGAGTTGATCTCGCGCAGCTTCTTCGCATCCGAGTAGACCGTTTCCGGGTAGCCGAAACGGATCGTGCTCCAGTAGCGCTTGCCCGCGCGGGTGATCACGCAGCCAAGGTGGCAGGCGACGACTTCGTCCTCCAGCAGCACCAGATCCAGGCGCCCGGCGGCGGTTTTCGCCACCCGGCGCACTTCCTGCTGCTCGATTTGCGAAGCGGACGTGCCATGCCTGGCGCTGGCATAGGGTTGCAGCATGCCCTGGTCGGCGCTTTCGATTTCGTCATCGTTCAACGCCTGTTTCAGGCGATAGCGCAGGCGGTTCTTGCGAAGATTGCGGCGCAATTCGGAGTTGTATCTGGCGGTTATATCCTCGATCGATCTGCCCAGGGGTACAACAGCGCTAAGATACTGCGGTACACAGAGTGCGCCCGGCGTCGGTATTTCACTGACAAATACCGTTCGACCCGATTTATCCGGTTCAACTTGCTGATTGGCGACCTGAGGTTCAGCGCCCATTAGAACTTTCACAAAGTCGCGCTGGGCTTTGCGCCCCACATAGAAAATGTCGTAAGCGCTCTCTTCGCGCAGCTTGAACCTGACAAATTCCCAGCGCCAGAAACAGGCTCGACCGGCAATATCGCGCAGCCAGGCATGGGCTTTCCTCAGTTCAAAGCGTACCGACGGCGTAATCAACTGACGCAACAGTGCCTTCACATATTCTTTCATTTGGTATTAACACTAATTAATTAAGGAAAGATTATTCGAAAGTTCGAATCAAGGAATAAGACACTGCAACCCAGGCTTCGATACAGTGGCGGTTGACGTCAAACTTTCGTCGTTTTTTTCACTAATTACGACACAAGTCCCGACCGCGCCAGCAAGTCGTCGCGTATATGAGCAGTAAAGATGCTGTGCCAGAGTTTTGCAAGATATTACAGCGCCGACCCTGTATATATTGGCCCCCGACTCACCCGCCAGTCGGTGCCGTGCAGGCAAGCGTCCTCAAGATGAACATTGGGTTACCGACTACGTATCGACTGAACAGGCGCCTGGGCTCACTGGCCAGCCTGAACACCCATTCGCAACCCAGGCCACGCATCCATTGCGGAGCGCGACTCACCTTGCCGCCGAGAAAGTCCAGGATCGCCCCGCCACACACGATCAGGCACGGCACGCCGCTGGCCGCCAGCCTGGCCGCAACGACTTCCTGCTTGGGCATGCCCATGCCCAGTACCACCAGTTCCGGCTGATGTTGCCGGGCCAGGTCGAGGTAGGTCTGCACCTCGGCGAAACCATGGTGGGCAGACACCACATTGACCCCCCACGCCGCCTCGCAATGCCTGGCGGCATTGGCCAGGAAAGGTTCCTGCGTGCCCCACAAGGCCACGCGCCGTCCCTTGTACGCCGCCAGCAACTTGGGGATCAAGTCCGTGCCGTTCATGTTCAGCCCCGGCACCCGGCCCATTCGGCGAAACAGGATGGACATGCCGGAGCCATCGCGCAGCAACACGTCGGCGGCCGACAGTGCCTGGTAGTAGTCGTTGTCCCTGGCGATCAGGTTCATCGCATGGGCATTGACGAACCCCAGCACCGTCGCCGCTTGCGGCCTGGTTAGCGTCTCGATCAGGCGCTGCTGTTCATCGGCGTCGCTGATGACCCTGAGTGACTGGATGATCGTTTGCCAGTTGTGCTGCCAGGTCAAAGCGTGCATCAGGAGTCGTCTCGCTTGGACCGCACCCATTCAACCTGGCGTTTAACCAGGAAGCCCAGGTACAGGGGAATTTTCTTCAGCGCGTAGAACGGCGCATAGAGCAACGCGGAAAAGGCGATGATGTCGCGACCGAACCGGCTCCACGCCAGCAGGATGGTCACCATCAAGAGGGCCACCCCGAGCGAAGCGATCAAGGCCGGCAGCCAGGCGCCGAACAGGAAGAACACCAGCCAGGACAAGGTAAACGCCGCGCCCAGCAACAATGTGAGCAAGGCCAGCGGCGGCACCAGCAGGTCCAGGGTCATGGCCAGCAGGTTGAAGTTGCCCCGGGCAATCGACTCACCGAGCAATTTTGGCGCGTCTCCCAGGATCACCCCCAGGTGGCCGTGCTCCCAGCGCGTGCGCTGGGTCGTGAGGCCTTCGTCACTGCGGGGGAAATAGCTGGTCACCAGGGCGTCGGGGCAAAACAACGGCGGCTTGCCGCCACGACAGAAATCCAGGCCCATTTTCAGGTCTTCGACGATGTGACCACTGGCCAGCGTGATCAAGGGCAGGTCGCGCCAGACGAACGCCATGCCGGTGCCCATCAGTTGGCAGGGCAATCCCAGCCGGGCCCAGCCCAGCGGGCGTGCCTTGTTTTTCACGCACCAGGCAAACTCGGCGATCTGCACCTTCAACCCGGAACCCGGCGGCGCACGCATCAAGTCAAGGGCCTGGGTTGGCCGCCCGGAGTCGATGCAGCGGATGGCCAGGCGCTCGATGAAGCCCTCGCTGACCTGGCAATCGGCATCGACAATGATCAAGACGTCCGGCGCATCGCTGGCCAGATGACGCGCGCCAAAATCCAGCGCATAGCCCTTGCCACGCTGTTGATCGTTGCTGCGTTCCACCACCTCGGCGCCCGCCGCGCGAGCCGTCGCCGCGGTGTCGTCGGAACAGTTGTCCGCCACCACCAGCAGGCGGTCGCCCTCCAGCAGTTGCGGGCGCAGGGAATCCAGGGTGGCCGTGATGATCGAGGACTCATTGTGCGCCGGCACCAGCACCGCCACCCGCGGTCGCGGGCGTCGCGCCAGTGCCGACGCTCGCACCGGCAAGCCCGCCAGCAGCACCTGCACGAACAGCACCAGCACCGGCAGGAGGAGGATTGCCAGCGGTACGCCCAGTAGCCAATTGAGGAATGTGATCATGCTTGCGCCTTGAACAGATGAGCCAACTTGGTCGCTTCGGTATCGATATCGTGGCGCTCGAGCACGCGCTGGTAAGCCGCCTCGCCCATTCGCTGCAACACTTCGACTGGTTGCGCGAGGCAGTCCGCCAGTGCCGCCGTCAACTCGTCCACCGCGCCTGCGGGAAACAGCCAGCCGTTCTCGCCCTGGCGTACCAGTTCTGGAATGCCCGCGACATAGGTGGTCAGCACCGGGCGGCGCAACGCCATGGCTTCCATGATGACCACCGGCAAGCCTTCGGCGAAGCTCGGCAGCACCAGGGCCCGCGCGGCGAGAATTTCCGTGCGCACCTGCTCGCTGCTGATCCAGCCGGTGATTCGCACATGGGATTGCAAGCCATGCCGGGTGATCAGTTCTTCGATCTGCGGGCGCATTTCGCCGTCGCCGGCCAGGACCAGCTCGAACGCCACGCCTTGCTCAGCCAAGCGGCGCGCGGCCTCCAGCAACAACAACTGGCCCTTCTGTTCACACAGGCGCCCCACGCAGACCAACCGCGGCGCGGACGGCACCGCCACCGCCGGCACGTCGTGAAAGGCCCGCTCCAGGCCACAATGCACGACCTTGACCCGAGCCCAGTGCGCGTGGTCGACCCAACGATACAGCTGGCTTCGCCCATAGGCGCTGATGGCCGCGACAAACGCCGAGCGCCGGACTTTCTCGCCCAGATGAATGAACTGCGGCTTGTCGAACTCTTCCGGGCCATGCACGGTAAAACTGTACGCCGGCCCGCCAAGGGCGTTGGCCAGCATCACCACTTCGGTCGAGTTGGTGCCGAAATGGGCGTGCACATGCCGGGCGCCGAATGCCTGCATCCACGCCAGGACGCGGCACGCTTCGAGCAAATAGACCAGATGGTACGGCCAGGATCGATCGGCGCGCTGGCCCATGCGCAACGCCAGCCACAACGTCGAAAAAAACCGTTTCGGCTGGGCGCGCAACACCTCGAGCGCCGGTTTCAACAGTGCCTTGACGCCGCCCTCCAGCACATACTGGGTCTTGCTGCGCTCGGACTCGTCCTCGGCGTCCACCAACTCGGCATCCCAGCCTCGCAGCGCGATGCGTTGTACCTCAAAGCCCTGGCGTTCCAGCGCCAGGATCTCGCGACGAATGAAGCTATGGCTGACCTTCGGGTATTGATTGATGAAGTAAGCGATACGCATGGGCACCCGGCTTTTGTCGTCGAATTTGTTACTGCAGGTCCCCCCACAGTAGTCCAGTAACCGGTCACGTCAATGCACTGCGTAGCTGCCTGTCAGCACCTTGTCGACCTGGGCAAAGGCATCGTCCAGCAGCTCATAGCGCCGGCGATACATGGCGCGTTTTTTTGAGGCAATGGTGTCCAGCGGCTTTCTGGACGAGGCCATGGGAATTTCGAAGAAGTCTTCGCGCTCCGAGGGGGTCGCCCCGTGTTCGAGCCAGATCGAATCATAATTGGCGGCCAGCTCCTGGGCTTTGTGCGCACCAAAATAAGGGTGGCGATGGTGACGATAGACGTCCCCCACCGCGTAGATCTTGCCGACACCGATATTGCCGGCAATGTACTTGGTCACTTCAATCAGGAAGCTCCGGGGACGCAAGCCTTCGAAGTCCTTGGTGACATCCCGGTAGATGGCCAGCGACCTGTCGCTCTCGATGCCTTTATGGATGCCCTGGACGGCGCCGATAAAGATGCACAGCTCATCGTCCGTTAAACACAAGGTGAAGGCGATCGAGGCGATGCGCAGATCGCCCTGGAACAGGTTCAGCACCAGTTCGCCCTCCCGCATGAACCAGAACGGGCGGTCCAGCACCAGGGTGCAACCTGGCGACCAGGCCGTCAGATCGCTCAGGACCAGGCTGTCGTCGCGACCGAACAGCAGCAATTGCGGGCAGCTCTTGCTGACCACCTCGTAGTGCGAGGCCATGACCCCCAGTTTGTCCTGGGCGCCCCAGCTTTTGCTGATGTAGGGCCAGTGCACGACACCCAGGGCATCGCCGCCGAGTTTTTCGATACCGGTACTGCCCAGCGCGTTGGACATGCGCCCGAAAAACAGGTCCAGCTCGGTCCGGTTCCTGGCCACCAACAGCAGGAACTTGAGTTTGTTCTTCAATGCCCTCAGGGAGTAGCCAGCGTGCACGGAGAAGACGCTTTTGACGATCAACCAATAGTCCATCGAAGTCTCACTTGTATTCGATCAGTGCGGATTTGCCGGCACCGAACCTGTTCAAAAGAAACTTGACCTGCCCGACCATCTCGGGAAATTTGCCCAGTACGAGGAAGAACGCCAGCAGCCAGTTTTGCCGCGCCGGGCCTGCGCCGCGCCGGGCCAGGCGCGCGACCTGCAGGGGATAGACCAGCAGCACCAGCAGCCCCGGCCAACCGAGTATCAGCGTGGCAATCAGCGTAACCAGCGGCACGCCCAGGCCCCAGAACCAGGCACGGCGCGACTCGCGGCGCCAATGGCGCTCCGGCGCGCCGCCATGTAGAAACGCGCCCTCGGCAAAGGCATAACCGCCGCGCAGGGTACGCCGCCACCACTGGCCGAAACGGGTCATGCTCGCATCGTGCAAGGTCATTTCCGCAGGCAAGCGCCAGACCTTCCAGCCCTTGGCTCGCAGGCGCACACAGAGCTCCGGCTCTTCCCCGGCAATCAGGTCCGGCCGGTACCCGCCCGCGGTGGCGAAGGCGTCCGCGCGCATCAGGGCATCGCCACCACAGGCGCTGGTCGCACCGGTCGGCGTATCCCATTCGAGATCGCACATCAGGTTATAAATGGAGCGCTGGGGAAATCGTTCGCGGCGCCGCCCGCACACCACCGCCACCTCGGGCTGCGCATCCAGAAAGGCCTGGGCATGGGGCAACCAACTGGCGACCACTTCACAATCGCCATCGACGAACTGCACATGACGCATCGACGGCAACAAGCGTTGCAAGCGGGCAAACCCTTCATTGCGCGCCCGGGCCGCGGTGAAGGCAATGTTCATGTCCAGCTCGACCACCTCGACGCCCAGCCTCTGCGCCATCTGCACCGAGCCGTCGGTCGACCCGGAGTCGACATAGACGATCTGCTGCGCCGCGCCGACCAGCGACGCCAGGCAACGCTCAAGGCGCTGGCCTTCATTGCGACCGATGACAACGACGCCCACCCCCGTCGTCGTGGTCATGAGTATTCCCCGGCATCGACGAGCTTGCGCTGCTTGATCGTCGCCGGCACACCGACGGCCACCGAGTTGTCCGGTACGTCGGTCAACACCACGGCATTGGCACCGATCACCACATTGTTGCCAATGCGGATGTTGCCCAGCACCTTGGCGCCGGTGCCGATATCGACGTTGTTGCCCATCACCGGAGCAATCGGCTCGTTCACGTTCTTCAGTCCCACGACCACGCCATTGCGGATCCGGCAGTCATCGCCAAACTGTGCGTAACCACTGATCACGATGCCGCCGAAATGATCGATGACGAAGTTGCGCCCGACCACCACTTCACACGGCAGCTCGATACCCGTCACGATCTGCACCAGCTTGAAGAGCACTTTGTAGATGAACGACAGCAATTTGCGCAACGGCGCCGGGCGCACACCATAGCGCCAGCGCCCGAAGCGATACACCAGCATCACCCAGAAACCCTGGGCGCCCCAGTCACCCTCGTATGCTCGCAAGTCCGCACGTATGTTATCGAACATGGACTGTCCTACCGTGTGGGTTGGCTACCGAGTCTGGTTTTGCGCAGCAGCGCCCAGGTCACCCGTGTATGTTGCCAACAGGCCTTGATGGCAGCCCGGCCGCGACCTTTCAACAAGGCCTTGAGCCCCAGGATCAGGTCACACAGGCACACCAGTAGCATGTGAAACGCCAGCCCCGATAAACCGTGATGCTTGCGGAAATACAACAGCTCGCTTTCGATTTGCAGCGTCTGCAGCTGGCGACCGTCCATGTTCAGCTTGTCGACCGACTTGGCACTCTCGCCACCAATATGTACCACCGTCGTGTGGGGGTAGTAGACCACCTTCCACCCCGCCTGCTTGACGCGCCTGCAGTGATCGACTTCCTCGTAGTAGAGGAAATAGCGCGGGTCGAACAAGCCGACCTTGTCGATCACTTCACGGCGGATCAGGTAATAGCAGCCTGGCACCCAGTCACACTCACGCACCGAGGCATGATCCCACTCCAGGTCGTCGACCAGTTTCACCCACGGGAAAAACCGTTCGAGCCCGGCCGTCACGAGGAACACATTAAGCGGCGTCGGAAAATAGCGGCAGGAAGGTTGCATTTCTCCGTCCCGACCGACCAGGCGTACACCGAGGATTCCGCAATCGGGATGGGTCTCCATGTACTCCAGGGTCTTGGCCAAGGTGTCGTCGGAGACGAATGCGTCGGTGTTGAGCAGCAACGCGTACTTGCCCTGCAGGTGTTCGACCAATTGATTATTGGCCCGGCCAAAGCCGACATTGTCTTTATTGGCCAGCAGCACGGCCTCTGGGCAAATATCGCCCAGGCAATCCAGCGAATTGTCCGCCGAGGCGTTGTCCACCACCAGGTAGCGCGCCGGATCGGCACGCTTGGACTGGCGCAGTGCATTGAACATCGGCTGCAACAGGCCCGCCGTGTTGTAGTTGACCACGAGCACATCCAGGGGCGCGCTACTCATTGGCTTTCTCGCCGAAGAAGTACTGCGCTCTCATGGCCTTGAGCTTGGGCTCGTAATCCGGGTCGAAGTGAGTGCCGCGCTGGCGGATGAGTTCCATCCACGGATAGTCTTCGCAACGCTCTTCGATTTTCTTGATCAGGTCCTCAACGGTGCAGAGCACCTTCGCCGGGTTCCCCCCCACCACGACACCGGGCGGAACATCCCGGGTGACGACGGCACCGGCGGCGACGATTGAATTCGGACCGATTTTGCGACCCGGCATGATGATGGACTGATAACCGATAAAACAGTTGTCGAATATATCGACCGCACCGACGGAGTCGAGCTGTTTACCCGCGCTGATCTCGAATACGCCAATGAGTCCGTCGTGCCCGAATATCGTGCAATCGGACAAGCCGACGTTGTTGCCAATGCGCAACAGCGAAGGGTCGGGGATGTTGCAGCCGGGATTGATCCACACGCCCTTGCCGACCGAATATATGCCTCCCCAGCGCGCCAGGTAATCTGCCCATTCATAGCCGGTGGGGTGGCAAAACTTCTTGAATAGCCCCTTGCCCCGACCCGTTTTGTTTACGTAGTAACGTATTGCACGCTTTGCTAGCCCAATCATCCTGTCAGCCTCACAAATTTCAGCGTTTCACATCGGTACCAAGACCAGATGCACCATGGTTGTTGTTGTAGTGGCACCCTGCTTTGGTTGCTCTCCCTAAGACTGTTCCACTGAAGAATATCTGCCCTGCGCAGGACCCATTTGATGGTTGAGGTAGTCCGCCAGCCGCAGCGTCAGCTGCAACAGCGGCATGGTTGGATTGCTCGCGCCGGCCGTGGCAAAAACACTGCTGCCGGTGACGTACAGATTGTTGGTGCCGAACACTTTGCAGTTCTGATCAACCACCCCGAATTCCGGGGAAGTCGCCATCCGGGTCGTGCCCATGTGATGGGCATGCGGCCCGACCCTCAGCGGCAAGGAAACGTCATAGACCGCTTCGTCCAGCTTGACATAGCCAAGCCCCTCTTCGGCAAAACACTTGGCCACCTCCAGGCCGATGCTTTTTATGGTCTCGCGGTCTTCGGGGGCGAGCTCCCAGTTGAGGTTGACCTTTCTCATCCCCAGTTCATCGCGCTCTTCAGTCAATGAGAGGCGACTCTTGCGGTTGGGAAACTGCTCGATCATCGTCGCGAGTTCCCCGTCACCGGGACAGTTGAACTTGGCAATGAACTCGATCTTGTGCGCCACGCCAGCCTTGCAGGCCAGATTCTCGAAAAAGCCCTTGATGGCCGCCATGCGCCCATAGGTTTCCACGTGCGACACCAGGGAAGCGGTGACATTGCCTTTGCCGGAATGATGCTCGATCACAAAGGCATCCTTGGTGAAGAACTGCCTGGATTCCCTGCTTTCACCGTCGTTGAGGATGAAGTTACCCAGTGCGATGTTCAGGTGTTCCATGAAGCATCGACCGACCATGCCATCCTCGGTGACCACGCCGGCGGCGGCCAATGACTGGCTGTTAAGCAGCTGCCTGGCATTCTCGATCGCGCCGGTGGCCAGGATGAATTGCTTGGCCGAGATGCGCTCCTGGTTGCGTTCGTAATCGGACACGACAACGGCGACGATACGGCCAGTGTCCTTGTCGAAATCCAGGTCGACACAATTGCAGTTGATGAAGACGTCCAGGCCCTCGGTCTCGTCAAGTTCCTTGGCATATTTCTGGGCAAACCGCGTCGGCGGGCTGAGCAGGAAACGGTCGGCTTCGAATTCGTCGCTGTTGAAGGCCGCGTTGACGGTCTTGAACCCCGAGTCCAGTGGCAGGTCCAGAATGGCCATGGCCGCTGGCAGATTGCGCTCCATCTCGGAAAACGCGATGGGCCAGCCGGGCAGAGTCCCCTGCGGGGCGAGGGTAAAGTCCGAAGGCACCAAGGGTCGGCAACGCCCGGCCCAATGGTTGGAGGTGCCGCCCAGGTAGCGCAGGCGGGTTTCTTCCGTGTAGGCCTCAAGCCCCGTGGACGACGTCTTGTAGAGGCTTTGTGAATACGGGGCATATTCGCGCCCCCCGCCCTCCAGAAGCACGACGCGCCAGCCATTGCCAGCCAAACGCAAGGCCAGCGTGATGCCGGCCGGGCCTGCGCCAACGATGCAGAAATCATAGTGATCGCGCAGGTCTTTCTGCGTTTGGTAGTCTTTGATCATAGGTGCAGTTACCGGAAATGCGCGGCAGGTAACACCCACCCGTTGATCACGACAAACTCCGATTTTCCTGCAGGAGACCGGGCCCCAAACCCGGAAAATTTCACTACCAGCCCCCCCAGGCTTAACAGGGCAAATGCCCGAATGAGTCCTCTGCGACTGATGGCAGAGTTATTCAACACGCGTTCACTCATCACTCACAGCTCCATGGGATCGAGATTGCATCGCAGATTTCAAGGGTGCTTCAACATTCCCGGCCAACCGGTTCAACCGAACAGCCAGCGGAAAACGACCAGCACCAACTCGCCACACAAGGCGCCTACCACCAGCATAGGCAACACCATCAGCTCGCGCTTGATATCGAGGATACCCACGCGACGATTGACATACACAACCAGCACCAGGGTAGGCAATGTATGCAGCGCGACCCCCCAGATCGCGTATTCGACGCCACCGATAGCCAGCAATACCGGCACCACCACCCATAACGAAACGACACGAATGATGTTGTCGATGGCTTGGTATTTGGTGAGCCCCAGGGCGATCCAGATCTGGTTGGCCACGATGTAGCGCATCATGAAAAACGACGTCGACAGAATGGCCATCATCTTGCCGGCATCGTGGTAACGCTCATCGTACAAAATGCTGATGATCAATGGACTGGTGACCCAGAACAGCCCGCACAGAAACAGCAGCGCAACGTCGACCAGCATCTTGAATTTGAAATACAACCGGCGCAGACGATCGAAGTCATTGGTTCTCGCGGCCTCACCGAAGGCCGGCAGGGCCACGGCCCCGACCACTTTCAGTACACCGGTCTGGACCGCGCCGAGGATCAGCACGGCAATGGAATACACGCCCATTTCCGTGACTGTCATGCTGCCGCCGAAAATGATCCGGTCGCCCTGCATGGACAGTACGCCCACGGCCGAAGACAACAGGATCCAGCGACCGAAGACCACCAGTTCGTCGAGCGCTGCGCGTTCCCAGCGCAGGCTGTTGGACGGCCCCTCGAACCAGTAGTGCCCAAGCAGCGTGCTGACCAGCGCGGTGATCAGCCCGGCAGCCACCAGCGACCAGATGGAATGGGTGAAATAACCGATGACCAGCATCGCCAGCAAGCCGACGACCTGGGAAGCGAACTCGGCGATCACCACTTTCTTTTGCTGGAAAGCGCGAACGGCCAGGTCGACTTTTGTCGACTGGAACCCGTAGATGATCGCGGTAACGCCGGTCCAGGCCAGCACCGCCGGCAATTGCGGTGAGGCATAGGTGGAGTTGTGCGACCAGAAATCGATGGCTTGCGAATACCAGGCCGCGGCGGCGAGAAGCAGCGTCAAGGCGAACAGCACAAAGCCGCGCACGATCTGCACGGTCCACAGGGTATTGAGAAACTCCGGGTCGTCGCCCCGCGTGCTCTGCAGGATGTTCTGCCGCAACCCCACGTCGGACAGCAGGTGCAGGACGAACAAGACGGTGGTGGCGATGGCGATGATGCCGAACATTTCCGGCATCAGCAGACGGGTCATCACCAGGTTGCCACCCAGGCGAATCGCTTGAGAGGTGACCAGCGCCCCGAGGTTCCATGCCCCAGCAGATATCGCTTTACGACGAAGGCCAAACGATGGCGATATGTGAACTGAAGGCATAACATCAATCCCCGGTATTGGATGACTCGAAAGGTACTATAGTCGCTATTAGGCAAAGCACTAGCCATTAGCCATCGCTCACTCATCAAATAAATCGGTAGCCCATGCCTGAGCACTTTCGCGCGTTAGTCGTCATCCTGGTCCTTGCCGGTATCGTCTTCGCTTTTGCACGGCGACCGGCGGCAGACCTGATCCCTCACAGTGATTTCACGCGGCGGCGCAACCTCTGGTTTGCCTTGACGCTGGTGGCCTTTTTTTCCCACAGTTTCTGGGTGTATGCGGGCGTTACCGCCATCATCCTGACGGTGTCGCGACAGCGCGAACGCAACCCCATGGCGTTATTTTTCCTGCTGTTGTTTCTCATTCCACCCGCCTCGGCGCAGGTCCCCGGCTTCGGCCTGATCAACTATCTGTTTGACCTGAACCATGTACGGCTACTGTCACTGTGCATATTGCTCCCGGCTTTCCTGGCGTTGCGCAGGCGACCAGACACCCTGCCCTTCGGGCGCACCTGGCCGGACAAGCTCCTGTTGGCCTATCTGCTCCTGACGTCCGCTCTTTTCCTGCGCCAGACCACGCCCACAGACACCCTGCGCCAATCGCTCTATCTGTTCCTCGACGTTTTCCTGCCTTACTACGTGGCCAGTCGAGCCGTGAAGAATGTCAGCGACTTCAAGGACGTAATGCTGGGCTTTTTACTCGCCGCCATGGTGCTGTCGCTGATCGGTCTGTTCGAATTTTCCCGCCGCTGGCTGCTTTACAACGCGCTGACCTACGCCATGGGCGTGCAATGGGAAATCTCCACCTATCTCAGCCGTGGCGGCTCGCTGCGCGCCAGCGTCACCACGGGCCAGGCCATCGCCCTGGGCTATGTGATTGCCGTGGCCATCGGCTTTTACCTGTTCCTGCAGGAGGGCGTGCGCAGCAAACTGCAACGACGGCTCGGCGCCCTGCTGCTCGCCGGTGGCTTGTTTGCGCCGCTGTCGCGCGGCCCGTGGATCGGTGCCGCGGTCATGATCATCATGTTCATCGGCACCGGCCGTTATGCGGTCAGGCGCCTGATGCTGCTCGGAGTCGCCGCCGTACTCGCCCTGCCGCTGCTGGCCATTGTGCCCGGCGGACAAAAAATCATTGATCTGCTGCCCTTCATCGGCTCGGTAGAAGCCGAGAACATCACTTACCGTCAACGGCTGATCGATAACTCGGTGATCGTCATCCAGCGTAATCCATGGCTGGGATCCTTCGATTACCGCAGCACTCCGGAAATGCAGTCACTGATCCAGGGCCAGGGCATCATCGACATCGTCAACACCTATATCGGCATCGCCCTGCAAATGGGCTTGATCGGGCTCACGCTGTTCGTGGCGTTTTTCGCCACCATTGTGCTCGGCATCCGCAAGGCGATGCGTTCGTACCCCAACAAGGATGATGAGTCACGACGATTGGGACGGGCGCTGCTGGCGACCCTGGCCGGGATTCTGATAACCATCATCACCGTCAGTAGCATCACGGTCATCCCCGTGGTGTATTGGTCGGTGGCCGGGCTGGGCGTGTCCTATGCTCAGATGGCGCGCAGGCTCAAGCGCGCGGAGACTGCAAGCAGCAAGAGTGCCCTTCAACAGACCTGGTAACGCTCATGACGTGTTTTGTTCACCGCATGCCTCTGCTATCAGTCTTTCTCCTGTTTCTTGTCATCTGGCCGTCCGGCACCCGAGCGGCGGAGTGGGTCGTCAGCGTCGATGAGCGCAGCGGCCTGCCCCAGGTCACGCGCGGCGGCAGCCCTGCCATGGCCTCTCAATTCGTGTTTTGGGGAAGCAACTGGGACTGGGCGGACTTTACCCCCTCGCTCAAGGTGATCTCGCCCTATGTCTACGCCATGGAAGGCAAGAGCCAAAGGCTGGATTTCGACGCGACCGGGCAGATTCGCAAGGAAGGCCAGCAGACGTTGAGCATGGACCTGGTCCTCAATGCCCGCAGCGTGAAGTCGAACGTGATGGGCGGCGGCATCGTCTTCAATTTCGACCCGGCCCTTGCCGAAGAAATGGGCGTGCCGGTGTTGCTGCCCGGCAACCGTGGCTGGTCCTGGGGCAATGCCCAGGGGCGGCGCATGGAGATGCTTTTTGAGCCCGCGCTGGAAAGTGTGTATTTCGAACCGGGTGATAAGTCCCAGGTGCGGGCGTTCTTCTACAAGGACCGGATCAAGCCCGGTCGAAAAACCGTCAAGGCCACCTTTAGCGTGTCCGGCGATGTGGCGCTGGGGCCAACCGCCGCCGAGCGCTTCGGCGTCGCGGACCCGAAGAGCTGGCCGAGCGACCGGCTGGACTGGAAGACCGCGCCGGTCGACCTGTCCTTTCTCAATGCCCAGGAAAAGCCTGCGGGCAAGCGTGGCTTCGTCAAGGCGGTCGGCGAGCAACTGCTGTTTGCCGACAACACCCCGGCGCGCTTCTGGGGCACCAACCTCTCGGCCTATACGCTGTTTCGCACGCCGGACGATGCGATCAAGCTGCAGGCCAAGCGCCTCTCGGCCCTGGGGTTCAATCTGGTGCGACTGCACCACCATGACTCGCCGTGGGTCTTGCCCAACATCTTCGGTGACGGCAGGGTCGTGCACGATACCCAGCACCTGAACGAAGAATCGCTGAAGAAGCTCGATTTGTGGATCAAGAGCCTGAAGGACGAGGGCATCTATGTCTGGCTCGACATGCACGTCGAACGAGCCCTCTGGGCGAACGACAACATCTTTGGCTTCGATGAATTGCCGAAGAGCCAGTATGGCATCGCCGACCTCAAGGGCTACGCCTACGTAAACGTCACAATCCAGCAGGCCATGAAACACTTTGCCAGGGATTACCTGAGCCACGTCAACAGCTATACCGGCCTTGCCTACAAGGACGATCCGGCGATTGCCGCGGTGCTGATCACCAACGAAAACGACATCACCCAACACTATGGCAACGCCCTGTTGCCCGACAAATCAGTACCCCGGCACACCGAGCTGTACATGAACGCGGCCAAGGCCTTTGCCAAACAGCACGACCTGTCGCAAGACCAGACCTGGCGATCCTGGGAGCCTGGCCCCGCCAAGCTGTTTCTCAATGACCTGGAACGGCGCTTCAACGTCGACATGATCGCTTCCCTGCGCGAGACCGGCGTGAAAGTGCCGATTGCCACCACCAGCAGCTGGGGCGGCAACGGCCTCAGCGCCCTGCCGGCCCTGACCGCCGGAGACGTGGTCGACGTGCATATCTACGGGGGCCCGGGGTCGCTGGAGAAAAACCCGCTGACCAGCGCCAGCCTGGTGGACTGGATTGGCGCCGGCCAGGTCGTCGGCAAACCCCTGACCGTCACGGAATGGAACAACGAGCCCTTCCCGATCGCCGACCGCCACTCGCTGCCACTCTATGTGGCCGGCACGGCCAGCCATCAGGGCTGGGACGCGCTGATGCAATATGCCTATAGCCAGGAAGGGCTCTCCGAGCAAGGGATGTCGGCGGGCAACTGGCACGCCTATAACGACCCGGCCATGCTGGCCACCCTGCCCGCCGCCGCCTTGCTTTATCGTCGCGCCGACGTTCACGAAGCCAGGACCACCTATGTCTTCGCGCCGACGCCAGAGACCCTGTTCAACCAAAGCATTACACCGGCCAACTCGGCCCTGCTGCGCACCGCCATGGAGAAAGGCAAACTGCAGATCGCCATGCCCCGGACGCCGCAACTGCCCTGGTTGCAACCGGGCGTCATCGCCAGTAACGCCCAGGTGTTTCATGACCCGGCAAAGTCGCTACTGGACGCCTCGGCCACCGAGTCCACCACGGACACCGGTGAGCTCAAGCGCAACTGGAAGCAAGGCATCTACACCATCGATACGCCCCGCACCCAGGCGGCCACCGGCTGGATAGGCGGTGAGTCGATCAAGTTGGGCAATATCCAGGTACAGATCAAGACCGCCTACGCCAGCGTTGTCGTGCAAAGCCTGGACGGCGCGCCCGTCGGCAAGTCCGCTGACCTGCTGATTTCCCTGGGCACCCGGGCCATCCCCAAGGACGGCGACAAGACGCCATTTTACGTGGAGCCTCTGGAGGGCACCCTGACCCTCCAGGCCCCTGCGGGATTGACCCTGTACACCCAGGGCGGCCCCGGAGGACGACCTGGGAAACTGCCGGCCACTTACCTGGATGGGCGCTACACGATCAAATTCGACGGCCTGCAGGCGTCCAATTGGTTGTTCCTGAAAAAAGCATCGCAAGCGAGCATCGCAAGCGAGTGACAGTCTCAAGTGACAGCAAAGGTCTTTTAAAGGACGGGTCGGCCGCCTCGCGCTGACACCGCATCGATATCAAGGAGAGCGGCATGAAATTCCTGGTGATAGGCGGCGCAGGCTACATCGGTTCGCACATGGTCAAGCAGCTCCTTGGCGCGGGGCACGAACTGGTGGTGGCGGACAACTTTTCCACCGGCTACCGCAGCGCGGTGCTGGGCGGGACACTGGTCGAACTCGACATCGCCGACGCCCAGGCCCTGGACACGCTGTTCGGCACCCACCGCTTCGATGCGGTGTTCCACTTCGCCTCCTTCATCCAGGTGGGTGAGTCCGTCACGGAGCCGGCCAAGTATTACCAGAACAACCTGGCGGCGACCCTGACGTTGCTCAAGGCGATGGTTCGCGCCGAGGTCAAGCACTTCATCTTCTCCTCCACCGCCGCCGTCTATGGCGACCCGGCGTATGTGCCGATCGATGAAGCGCACCCCAAGGCCGCGATCAACCCCTATGGCCGCAGCAAGTGGATGGTGGAGCAGGTACTGGAAGACTTCGACCGCGCCTACGGGCTCAGGTCGGTTTGCCTGCGCTACTTCAACGCCGCCGGCGCAGACCCTGAAGGGCAGTTGGGCGAACGCCACGAACCTGAGACCCACCTGCTGCCGCTGGTCCTGCAGGCAGCCTCCGGGCGGCGCAAGACCATTACTGTCTTTGGCTTTGACTACGACACGCCGGACGGCACCTGTATTCGCGACTACGTCCACGTTGTCGACCTGGTGGCCGCTCACGCGCAGGCGGTGGACTATTTGTTGGCGGGGGGTGCCAGCACGGCTTTCAACCTTGGCAATGGCCAGGGTTTCTCCGTGCAGCAAGTGATCGACACGGCACGCCGCGTGACTGGCCGGGACATCTACATCAGTGAAGCGCCCCGCCGCGCTGGCGACCCGCCACGGCTGGTGGCGGATGCTCGACGGGCCAAGAGCTTGCTGGGCTGGCAACCGCGATATGCCACACTGGAACAGATCGTGGCGCATGCGTGGGAGTGGGAGAAGAAGTATCCGTGGCACTGAATGTACTGCTGGGGTTGCTGCGGTGGGACAGTAGGTCCGGGTACACCCGTGAGGGATTAGTCGGCTTCAAGGACGCCTTCGCTGCGATGCGGCGACCCGACAAGCCAGCTACAGGGGATCGGCTACAGCCGTGAGAGATTGGTCGACCTTGAGGCCGTCTTCGCTGGCAAGCCAGCTCCTACAGATTTGTGGGGTATGTTGGGTTTGTGGCGTGACACACATCTGTAGGAGCCGGCTTGCTGACGATGCGGTGGTGGCCGTTATACCGCCATCGCTGCGATGCGGCGACCCGACAAGCCCGCTCCTACAGGGGATCGAATACAGCCGTGAGAGATTGGTCGACCTTGAGGCCGTCTTCGCTGGCAAGCCAGCTCCTACAGGATTTGTGGGGTATGTTGGGTTTGTGGCGTGACACAGATCTGTAGGAGCCGGCTTGCTGGCGATGCGGTGGTGGCCGTTATGCCGCCATCGCTGCGATGCGGCGACCCGACAAGCCGCTCCCACAGGGGATCGAATACAGCCGTGAGAGATTGGTCG
>NZ_JAXDEQ010000067.1:0-21025 GCF_035065025.1 Pseudomonas sp. YuFO8
GGGACACGCCGATGGCGAAGATCAAAAACGGTACCAGCACCGAATACGGGTCGATGGCGTAGCCCAGCCAGGCGACGATGCCCAGTTGCCAGACCACCGCGATCAACGAGCAGCCGACCACCAGCAAGGTGCTGCGCACGCAACGGGTGTAGGCATAGATGATGACCAGCGAAGTGACAACGGCCAGGCCGAAAAACATCATCACCTGGATCAGGCCGTCGATCAGGTCGCCCATCAGCTTGGCAAAACCGATGACCCGGACCTTGTAGTGGCCCTTGCCCTCGACACCGGACTTGCGTGCGGCGCTGTCGCCAGCGTATTCGATCTTGTCGCGCAATTGCTGCTCGAGCATCTGCGAAAAGGCGTGGTAGTCGATGCGCTGGCCACCGGCGGCGGCTTTGTCCAGCAGCGGCACGATCAACATGGTCGACTTGAAATCGCTGGCCACCAGACTGCCGACGATACCGGCGCGGGAGATGTTCTGGCGCAGTTGCTCGATCTGTTCAGGCTGCCCCGAGTAGGTATCAGGCATCACCGGGCCACCCTGGAAACCTTCCTCGGTGACTTCCGTCCAGCGCACCGCAGGGCTCCACAGGGATTTCATCCATGCACGGTCGACGCCTTCGGTGAGGAACAACTGGTCGTTGACCTGCTTGAGCACGTCCAGATACTCAGGGTCGAAGATATCGCCCTGGGTGTTCTCGACCACCACCCGCACCGAGTTGCCCAGGCCGCGCAACGAAGCGCGGTTCTCGAGGAAATTCTGGATGTACGGCTGGCTCTGCGGAATCATCTTCTCGAAGCTGGGACGCAGCTCCAGGCGGGTCACGGCCATGAAGCCCAGGACCACGGTGGCCAGGGCCATGAGCAGCATGAACAGCGGCCGATAGTTGAACACCAGCCGTTCGAGCAGGTTGCCGGAGCGGCGGTCGAAATCACGCAGCTCGCGGATCACCGGCATGGCGTCTTGTTTGATATTGCCCATGTCTGGGTTCTCGCTCTGAATTTTCGAGGTCTTAATCGACGGACAGTGCCTGTGCACCACGGCTACCCGCTACCACCAGGGCGCCTGTGGCGGACTGGGTGGCACCGGCGACCGGGGTACGTGCCGGTTGCTGCACCAAATGCAATTGCGCGCCAGTGCCCTGGCTGACCAGCATCTGGCCGCCCTGGGTGAACAGGCGGTAATTGCCACGGGCATCGATGAGGCCGGCGGTGATGCTGACGTGCAGGCCACTGTCCAGCGCGGTCCAGCTCTGCCCGCCGTCGGTGCTGCGCAGCACGTTGCCACGCAGGCCGTAGACCAGCACTTCGCCAGGCTTGCCGATCACGCCGAAGAAGCTGCCCTGGTAAGGCGTTGGCACGGCGGCGAAGCGTTGGGCGTTGCCATCCCACTTGAGCAGCAGGCCCTGCTCGCCGGCGATGTACAGCGCATCGCCGGTGGAGGCGATGGCATTGAGGTGGAAGCCTTGCGGGTTGTCGGTGCGATCCTGGAACGGCGTCCAGCTTTGGCCACCATCGTCAGTGCGCAAAATCAGGTTGAACACGCCGACCACATAGCCGGTTTTGTCATTGGCGAACCACACATCGAGCAGCGGTTTGTCGGCGCCCTGCTCCACCAGGCGCTGGCCTTCGGCGACCAGCAGCGGCCATTGTTCATTGCCCGGTTCGGCACTGGCCAACGCCGTGTAATGCTTGACCAGCAGATCGCCGATCTGGCGGCCGTCGAGTTGTTTGTTCCAGGTCACGCCAGCGTCGCTGCTGTGCAATACCACGCCGTCATTGCCCACCGCCCAGCCCTGGCTGTCGGTCGGGAAACTCACGGCGGTGAGGTCGGCACTGACCGGCACGGCGGCCTGTTGCCAGTGCTGACCGGAATCATCGGAAAACAGGATATGGCCGCGTTGGCCAACGGCGATCACGCGCTCACCGGCGCGGGCCATGCCGGACAGAGGACTCTTGATGGCCAAGGCGCTGACCCTGGCAGGCAGGTCCAGCACGTCGACGTAATCGGACGCCTGGCTGACGCCCTGCGACAGACAGAGCGCAATGCCAAACGCCAGCTTCAACATATTATTTTTATACGAACACATACCGCGTCCTCTTCGGAAAACCGCGCCACACCTCGCGCCGTGCAGCTCATGTGGGAGCGTCTGCTTGCGGTTGGTTTAGCGAATGCCGCTGCCGGCCAGGGATTCCGAAGACCACTGGGCCTTGGAGAGCGGATCGATGTACTTGATGCCGCCGTAAGGGCCGACTACACCATTGATGTTGTAGGAACCACCGACCAGGTCGTAGATCATGAACGGCGTGGAGTCCGGGATCTGCTTGTCATAGCTCTGGCTGAGGAAGGCGAAGGAACCGCGATAGAGCTGACCACGGGCGTCATATTGATCCGAGGCCAGAGCGGTCCAGCTGTCTTCGTCGAGGTAGAAGCGACGCTTGGCATAGATGTGCCGGGCGCCCGACTTGAGGGTACCTTCGACGACCCACACGCGGTGTTTTTCCCAGCGAACGAACTCCGGTGCCAGGTGATTCGGTGTAGTGATCGACTTCGGATCCTGGACGTAGGTCAGCTTGTAGGTGTTGTAGGGCACGATCATTTCCTGCTTGCCGACCAGCTTCCAGTCGTAGCGATCCAGCGCACCGTTGAACACGAACACATCGTCGTAGGTACCGGCACCGGCAGTGCCCGGGTTAGGCGTGTCGTACGCCAGGTTCGGAGCCAGTTTCACCCGACGCTGGCCAGGCAGGTATTGCCAGGCGCGGCGCGGTTGGGTCAGCGGGTTGGCGGCGTCCTTGAGCATCACCGCTTCGCCGGCACGACGCGCGGGGCCGGTGTACGACAGCTTCATCTGGTAGTAAACGTCGGCGCTACTGATCGGCTGCGCGAGGTTTTCGTAGATCGGGTAGGAAATGAACGCCTGCCCGGTGGTGGCCAGGCTTGGTACGCCGGCGGAGTCAACGTTCCAGGAGTCGTACTTGGAGTTGATGCTCACGCCCTGGTAACGCAACAGGAAGTTCCACATCGCTTCGTTGCCCGACTGCGGGATCGGGAACGGTACGCCCGGCAGCACGTTGTCGATGGCCAAGCCGCCTTCGAGGGACTTGGCGCCGCTGGCGTTCTTCACGCCGTTATCGAGGATCGCCTTGGGCAGCGACACGGTGCGGTGGGTCGGGAACACATCGACACGGAACGTCGGGAAGCGCTTGGCCAGTTCCACGGTGGTAGCGGTGAGCATGCCCTTGTACTGATCGACGTTCTTGCCGTCGATCACCAGCAAGGGTTTTTCACTGGCGAACGGGTCCGGGCGCATGCTGTCGCCGGATTTGAAGCTGGCTGGCGGCGTGGTCAGGCCACCGTTGTAGGCCGGAATGGAACCATCAGCGTTCCCGGCCTTCTCGGCGCCCACCAGGGTCAGGCTGGTGCCCAGCTTGGCAGCGTCCTGGGTTGAAACAGCGGCCTGTACCTGGGCGGCAAGGACCATGGCCAGCGAAGCGGCCAACACGGTTTTGACGAATTTCATGTTGTTATTCTCCTGCTTGCGTTGAGCAAATCAGTGGTGAATCAAAAAGTGGTTTTCATCGTCAGGTAAACGGCGCCACGGTCCTCAGTCGTTGCACCACCACCGGAAAAGGCTGAGTAGCCACCGGCGTAGCAGGCGTAGTTTTCGTTACCGCTGAAGGCGTTCGGCGCAGCGCCGTCACCTCCGTTGGGGCCGGTACTCACACCACTGACATTGCACTTGTCGGCTTTGCCGAAAGAATCCACGTACTTCAGGTCGACAAAGTATTTGTTGTACACAACGGCCCCGAGGCCGACTGCGTAGTTACCGGTATCCTTGGCACCGCCACCGGAGACCGGTGACACGCCATCGAGACCGAGGTTGATGGACATCGGCGCGTTGAGGTCGACACCGGGAAATACCTGGTACCAGGTCGGTGTGAAGTTCACCGCGATACCCCAGTTGTCCCGGGTCGGTTGGTCGATGCCGCGATAGGTATCCTTGCCTTTGTAGAGCGCCTCGTTCTTGCTATCGAGCTTGAGCAAGTTGCTGTAGTACAACTCGGCGAGCAGGGTCGCCGAATCGAACACGGGGGTTTTCGGCATGGTCATCAGGCCGTTGAGCGTCCAGTGCAGGGTGTCGCCGGTGGCGGCCATGCTGTCGCCCTTTTCCGGGGTGTCATAGACGATGCCGGTGCCGGGCGTGCGCGCCGGCAACAGGCCAAGACCCTGGCCCAGGCCCAGCGGACTGTTGGTGCTGACGACCGCCGGAATACTGGCCAGCGGCATGTTGTGCCGAACGTTGAGGTCCGAGCCCACGCTCACACCGCCCACGTCCTTGGACAGGCTCAGGCCGACGATCTTGACGTTGTCGGCATAGGCCATTTGATAGGTGGCGGTGCTCAGCGAGTTGAGGGTGTTGATCACCGCGGGTACCTGGCCGGCCGGACGGGTGCCGTTGGCGTTGGCCGAGCTCAGGCCACGGGCATCCAGCCAGGCTTGCGGCAGGATTTCCGAGGTTTCGCGGTAGTAGACACCGAGGGTGCCATCCAGCCAGGCCGGCGACCACTTGGCCATGATGCCCCAATCGCCACGCTTGTCCGGCGTCAGGTCATGCCCGCGACGCACGTTGGTCAAGCCGTTGCACGGCGCCAGGCCACAGCCCAGCGGGCTGCCCGGGACCACGGCGTTGGTGTTGCCCAACAGGAACGACTGCGCACCAAAACCGACCAGGTCGGAACCGCCGTAGTAGGTGCCGGCTTCCGGCAGGCGCGCGGCGTCCCAATCGAGGAAGTACTGGGCGCCCACGGTCAATTCCGGATTGACGGTGAAGGTCATCGACAGCTGGTTGCGCGGGACGAACAGTTCCTTGGCTTCAGTGCCCGGCGACGCGGCGAGCTTGGCCAGGTCGAGGCCGGACTGGCCGTAGCTGATCGAATGCACCGGATTGAGAATGGTCTCGCCCCAGAACACGTTGTGCTGACCAGCCTTGACGCTGAGCATCGACTCTTCGCCCACTTCGGTGCTGTAGAACACGAAGGCGTCGAGGATTTCGCCGGACGGGCCGCTGTAGTAGCGCTGGGCGTAGTTGCTCAGGTGCGGGCTGCCATTGCCGACGTTGTCGTTGGTGACCCCGGCCAGGCGCGGGTCGTTGGCGATCAGGCCCGAGGTCGAACCGTTGCCGTTGACGAACGGGTTGGAGTTCGAACCGGTGTTATCGTAGGCCTTGTCGTACCAGGTGGCGGCGCTGACACGGAAGCCCATGTGGTTCTGATAGACCACGTCCATCTCGGTCAGCAGGTCGACACGGTTGGTGATGTTGGTGCCGGACTTGCGGAAGTTGTAGTCGCCGTCGTTGTTGTTCGGAGTGCCCAACATGCGCTTGTCGGCGCTTTCGGTGCGCACGCCATAGTTGTACTTGATGGTGTTGTCCAGGCGAACGTTCCAGTCCGGGTTACCGGTCTCGATTTCTGCGCCATGGGCGGCCGGCATCATGGCGGCCAGGATGGCCGAGGCCAACAAGGTGTAGCGTGCGGTGGTGAAGCCGTGATTCTTATTGTTGTGCATTGCGTTGTCTCCGCCTTTTTGTATTTGTTTTAAGCGCAGCAGCCCTCGCGCGACCCGGTGGGGCCTGCGTGTTCAGGGATGAGGGCGAGTGCTGGTCGGGATGCGGCCCGACCGGCTCCTGTACTAGCGGTCCAGCTCGAGGATGAGTGCTTCAGCCTCAGGCCAGTGACCGAAACCCGCCGCCGGATTGAGGTGGCCGACATCGCCCAGATTGAGCAATTCGGCGCCCCAGCCTTGGGCAAGTCTAGTGGCGGCGTCCAGGCTGGCCAGGTGATCGTTGGTGCTGGCGGCCACCAGGCTACGGAATGGCAACGGCCCGGTTGGCAGAGGATCCCAACCGCTGCTGCGCAGGGTTTCAGGGGATGGGTAGTTGGCGGGCCAGGCGGCCTCGAGATCCGGTGGCGCGGCCAGCAGGGCGCCCTTGATCGGACGACTGAATTGCGCAGCCCAATGGGCGACCATCAGCACACCGGCGCTGTGGGCGACCAGGATGACCGGCCCGTCGATCTGTTCCAGCTGGTGCTGGATCGCCCGGACGCGGGCATTGCAATCGAGCTTGTCGGTTTCCAGTGGCGGCACACTGCGTACCTTTTCCAGCCTGGCTTCAAGCAGCGTTTGCCAATGTTCGGCAACGTGCTCGCGCAGGCCCGGTACGATCAGAACGGTTGCGGCGGTTTGCAGTTTGTTCAATTCAACACCTACGCTTTCTCGATGACTCGACTGGCTCTGTGGCCAGGGGCTTTTTGTAGGACTGACATTAAAGATCGCCCCCCCCTGGCGCTTTTCATTGGACGTCAGGCACTTTTCATTTGATGACAGGTTTTTTCGCCACCGGATGCTCCTGACCGCTGGTCGAATAACCCCACGGGATCGCTGCGGGTCACTGTAATCAATGGGGAGCGTCGACCGCCCTTCGATAACGGTTGTCGGCCGGGCAGAATCGGGCGTGCACTGTCGTCAATCGCACAACTGTTCAAGTGCTGATGTGCTGGATATAGTCGCCAGGTTCAATTGATCGCAATTGGCTAAGGAAAGACCTTCGAATGCCCAAGCTTGTTCGCGCCGCCGTCTTGACCAACTACCTTGAGGTCACTCAATACCTGGGTTTCAACCCGCACGATGTACTGGCCGGCGTCGGCTTGACCAAGGCCCAGCTGCAAGCCCCCGGGCACCGCATCCCCATCGATGCCGCCGTACGCCTGCTGGAGGATTCGGCCGCCGCCAGCGGTTGCCAGACGTTCGGCCTGAGCATGGCCGAGTCACGCCAGCTCTCGGATTTCGGCGTGGTCGCCCTGCTGCTCAGCCATCAGCGCACGCTGCGCGATGCCTTGCAGGTGGTGGTGCATTACCGGCACTTGATGAACGATTCGCTGGCGATCTTCATCGAAGAAGCCGGCAAGATGGTGATCATTCGCGAAGAGGTGGTCACCGAATCGCCGATGGCCAGCCGCCAGGCCACCGAGCTTGCCATCGGCGTGATGTTCCGCCTGTGCGCCGCCCTGCTCGGCGCCCACTGGCATCCCTACAGCGTCAATTTCACCCACCAGGCCCCCGACAACGTGCAGCTGCACCGGCGCCTGTTCGGCTGCACCCTGGAGTTCGGCAGCGAGTTCAACGGCATCGTCTGCGCAGGCGCCAACCTGGACATGACCAACCCCAATGCCGACCCGGCCATGGCCCGCTACGCCCAGAGCTACCTCGACTCGTTGCAAAGCACCGAAAGCACGTCGATGCTGTTCGAAGTGCGCAAGGCCATCTACCTGCTGCTACCCATGGGCCGCGCCACCATCGAGCAGATCGCCCAGAGCCAGGGCATGAACGTGCGCACCCTGCAACGTCGTCTCAAGGACGATGGTTGTGCTTTCAACGACCTGATCAATGATGTGCGCCGGGATTTGGTGCTGCGTTATCTGGAGAATCCGAACTACTCGCTGGGAAGGATCGCCGACATGCTCGGGTATGCGATGGCGAGTTCGTTTACCCGCTGGTTCATCAGCCAGTTCGGCATGCCGCCGGCGGCGTGGCGAGCGCAGAAGCAGGGTTCGGCAAAAGCTCCGGCGGATGCTGTCCCACCCAAGATCTCCTGATATCGCGGCGCAAAAAAACCGGCGTGACCGTCGACCAATCACTCACGCCCGTACCCAATCAACTGTGGGAGCCGGCCTGCCGGCGATGACGGCCTCAAAGCCACCCCATCTCCCCCGGCCGCACCCGATCTACTGTAGGAGCCGGCTTGCCGGCGAAGGCGGCCTCACAGCCACCCCATCTCTCGCGGCCCTACCCGATCTACTGCAGGAGCCGGCTTGCCAGCGATGGCGGCCTCACAGCCAATCCATCACTCTTGGCCCTACCCGATCTACTGTAGGAGCCGGCTTGCCGGCGAAGGCGGCCTGACAGCCAACCCATCACTCGCGGCCCTACCCGATCCAGTGTAGGAGCCGGCTTGCCGGCGATGGCGGCCTCAAAGCCAACCCATCACTCTTGGCCCTACCCGATCTACTGTAGGAGCCGGCTTGCCGGCGAAGGCGGCCTGACAGCCGACCCATCACTCGCGGACCTACCCGATCCACTGTAGGAGCCCGGCTTGCCGGCGATGGCGGCCTCAAAGCTGACCCATCTCCCACGGCCGTACCCGATCTACTGTGGGAACGAGCTTGCTCGCGAAAAACGTCTGGACAACGCATTCATTCAGACAGCGCGCGTCATCGTTGACGACCATCGCTGCGATGCGGCGACCCGACAAGCCAGCTCCTACAGGGGGGATGCGTTCATTTGGGGTCAGGTCGGCTCGTAGGCCGCCTCGCTTTTGCTTTTGAATTGGCTTTTGATTTTCTTGCCACATCGTGAGGCCGAGTGGAGGTTCTGCGTAGTGGGCCCATGTAGGAGCGAGCTTGCTCGCGAAAAACCTGAGAGCACCGCGGGGTGTCAGGCTTCCCGCGTCATCGTTGACCTCCATCGCGAGCAAGCTTGCTCCTACAGTAGATCGGGTACGGCCGTGGGAGTTGGGTCGGCTGTGAGGCCGTCATCGCCGGCAAGCCGGGCTCCTACAGTGGATCGGGTACAGCCGTGAGAGATAGGTCGGCTGTGAGGCCGTCATCGCCGGCAAGCCGGGCTCCTACAGTGGATCGGGTACAGCCGTGAGAGATGGGTTGGCTGTGAGGCCGTCATCGCCGGCAAGCCGGGCTCCTACAGTGGATCGGGTACAGCCGTGAGAGATGGGTCGGCTGTGAGGCCGTCTTCGCTGGCAAGCCAGCTCCTACAGTGGATTGGGTACAGCCGTGAGAGATGGGTTGGCTGTGAGGCCGCCTTCGCCGGCAAGCCGGGCTCCTACAGGGTGTGCGCGGTGCGAATGCACCTTGGTTAACCCGGCAAAAAAAACGGCGACTGCTGGTACAGTCGCCGTATAAAGACCGGTGCGGGTAACACCGGTCGAGCGCTTCACTGTGACGAGGAGCCAGCCCAGTGAAGCCCTGCGATAAAACCTGTGGAAGACCTGCCCTCAGAGCCCCCAGCGCAGCAACAACAGCACCAGCACGACGAGGAACACCGTCTCCCCCACCATCAGCAGGATCGGCTTGATGCCCACCGCCGCCAGCTCCTTGAGCTGGGTCTTCATGCCCAGGGCGCTGATGGACACCACCAGGCACCAGCGCGACAGTTCATTGACCGAACCCTGCACCACCGGGGCAATCCAGCCGGTGCTGTTGATGCACGCCAGGATCAGGAAACCGACGGCGAACCATGGCAGCAACGGTGGTCGCTTGCCGGTTGGATCGGCGCCTTGCATGCGGGTGATCATCGCCGCGGTGACGATCACCGGCAGCAGCATGGCGACGCGCATCAGCTTGACCACCGTGGCGGTGTCACCGGTCTCGGTGGACATGCTGTAGCCGGCACCGACCACCTGGGCCACGTCGTGGATGGTCGCGCCGAGGAACACGCCCGCCACCTGCGGCGACAGTTCCAGCCAGTTGGCGATCATCGGGTAGACGATCATCGCCATGGTCGACAGCGCCGAGACACCGATCACCGTGAACAGGGTCGCGCGTTCTTTCTGCGGGTGATTTGGCAGCGCGGCCGCCAGGGCCAGAGCCGCCGATGCGCCGCAGATCGCGGTGGCGCCACCGGTGAGCATGCCGAACAAACGCTGGAAGCCCAGCGCCTTGGCCGCGATCACCGATACGCCGATGGTCACCACCACCAGGATCACCACCAGGGCCACCGGCTTCCAGCCCAGCGCCGCCATCTGTTCGAGGGTGATGCGCATGCCCAGCAGCGCCACGCCGATGCGCAACACGGTGCGCGCGGTGAATTCGATGCCGGCCTTGCAGACGCCGTCACCGGCGAGGAAATTCAGGGCCATGCCCAGCAGCAACGCGAACAGCATGACCGGGGCACCGTAGTGCTCGGACAAAAACGAGGCGGCGGCGGCCACGATCAGACTGACGATAAACCCCGGGGCCAATTCGCGCGTGCGACTATGGATACGGG
Organism: Pseudomonas sp. YuFO8; assembly: GCF_035065025.1. Lineage (NCBI taxonomy): Bacteria > Pseudomonadati > Pseudomonadota > Gammaproteobacteria > Pseudomonadales > Pseudomonadaceae > Pseudomonas > Pseudomonas sp. YuFO8. The sequence goes on from NZ_JAXDEQ010000067.1 coordinate 10,064, forward strand.
TAAGGGCGATGGCGCTCATGGCGCGGCCTCCTCGGGAACGATGACGATGAACGCCTGGCCGTCGATGATCTCGACCGGGTAGTTGTTGACTTTCACCTGCCTGGAATTGAGCAGGTAGCCGCTGTGCAAATCGAAGCGCAAACCATGGGCGCAACATTGAATCACTCGCCCCTCAAGACGCCCGCCACACAGCGAGGCGCCCTGGTGCGGGCAACTGTCGTCAATGGCGAACAGCTGCCCGTCGACGTTGAACAACGCCAGGCTCTTGTCGTCGAACTCGAACAGCGCCCGGCCGCCGGCCTGCGGGTGTTTGCCGGCAGGTACGGGAATGCGCCGGGTCATGCCGGCTGCCGCTCGCGTTCATTTTCCTTGAGTGCTTCGTTCATGGCCCCGAGCAGCGCCTGGGCAGGTTGGGCACCGATCACCGTCATGCGGCCGTTGAACTGAAAGCTCGGCACGCCGCTGGTCGCACCGGGAGATCCCTCGAATGGCGTGCCGTCGCCCTTCAGGCAATCGAGCAGCGCATCCGCATCGATACCGCAGGAGCGGGCAATGGCGAGCAAGGTCTCGCGGCAGCCGAGGTTTTCGCGTTTGCGGAAGTAAGCGGCGAACAGCCGTTCGAGCAGCATTTCACGCTGGGCAACATTACCCAGTGCGCTGGCTCGCTCGAACAGGCGATGTGCGTCGGCGGTGTTGGGCATCGTCTCGATGTGGCTGAGGTCGATGGTCAGTCCTACCGCCGCGGCAGCCTGCTGTACCTGGGCCTGGCGCATGGTCACGGCATCGGCATTGCCCAGGCGCTTGCGGTAGAAATCGGCGAAGGGCTCACCTTCTACCGGCAAATGCGGCAGCAACTGCACCCCATGCCACCGGGTGTTGATCTGCACATCCGGATGGCGATTGCGAAACTGCACCTGCGCATGCTCCAGCTGGCGTTTGCCGATCAGGCACCAAGGGCAGATAAAATCGAAAAACACATCAATTTGTAGACGACGACTCACAACTTCACCTCTAACCCGGCCTGGTTGACGGGGTCAGGCACGCTCTGACCCTGAAGGCGGGCAATATCTTTGTGGTAATGACACTTGGCGTAAAAGAACACCGCCGCTGCCGCGAGGCTGACCAGTGGCACCAATTGGAACGCGGCATGCAGGCCGATCAGGTCCGACACCCGTCCAGTGATGAACGGCCCAGGCGCCAGGCCCAGCATGTTGTTGGCCAATGTCAGCGTGGCGAAGGCTGTGCCGTGGACCGAGTAATGGGTCAGGTTGGCGACCATCGCCCCAGCCGGGCCGGTGGTGCCGGTGGCAATCAGCATGCCCAGGCAGATCAGCGCCAGTTGCAATGGCCCTGCCTGTAGCGCGAACGCCGCCGACAGCAGCAGGCAGCTGCCCAGGCAAAACGCGATGGCCAGGCTGACCTTGCGTTCCGGCGAATTACGGCACAGCCGATCGCTGAGCATGCCGCACAGGATCATCCCGGCGCCGCTGCACAGGACGATTATCGCGGCCATGCCGCCCGCCTTGTCCGTGGGCATGTCGTAGTAGCGATTGAGGTAGCTGGGAATCCACACCATCACCGTGCCGCCGACGAACAGCTGCAAGCCACTGCCGAAATAGGTCGCCACCACCGAACGGCTGGACCACAACGTGCTCAATGGACGCTTGACCGCGGCCACCTTGTTCGCCAGCTGGGCTGCGCGCTTGGGTGCAATCTTCGCTTCCTTGACGATGATCGGGTAAAGCATCGCCAGCAGCAGGCCGAACAGCGCCATGCCGGCGAACGACCAGCGCCAGCCGAGCTTGGCGGCGATCGCACCGCCCAAGGCCATGCCCAACACCGAGCCGAACATCCCGCCCGCCATGAAGGCACTGGCCAGGGTGGCGCGCATGTGTTTCGGAAACACCGAAATCACTACCGCGATGCCGACGCTGCCGTAGGCCGCCTCGCCAACGCCCACCATGAACCGGGCGATGAACATCTGCTGGTAATCCTGGGCCAACGCGCAACCCAGGGTTGCCACGCTCCACAGCATCGCCATCAGCGCCAGGCTCTTGACCCGGCCGAAGCGGTCGGCCATCAGCGACAGCGGAAACGTCAGCAGGCCGACCATCAGGGCGACAATGCCACTGAGCAGGCCCAGCTGACCGTCGCTCAGGGACCACTCGCTCTTGAGAAGCGGGAACACCGCATTGAGCACCTGGCGCGACATGTAATCGGAAATCAACAGGCCGAACGTCAGTGCAAAGACAATCCAGGCATATTTACGCGCAACGTTGACGCAACCAGCGTCGTCATCGTCGGCGATTGGGTGAAAGGCCATGCAGCCTCCTCAAAGCTTTTATTTATTTTTGTTATCAAGCGTTTTGCAGTGCGCACGAGCGGTCACGGCCCCTCGTGCGCGCCACGGGTCAGCCGCGTTGCGGCACACCTTTTTGCCCAGCCTTGCGGTTGGGGGACATTCCGTTGGCCAGCAGGGTGTCTTCGATGCTGTCGTACTGCACACCGATGCGATAGATCTCACGGGCTTCTTTGCCGGTGGCGATTTCGCGACCCAGTTCGTGGGCGATGCGTACGGTTTGCTTGATCTGCGCAACCGAGCCGAAACGCTCGCCCTTGTGATCAATGATAGTGTCTTCGTTGCCCACGCGTGGGTGCAGACCCATGGACATCGCCATGGTGTTGAACGGCAGCACGTTCTTGAGCAGCGACTCGGAGGTCAGGGTGCAACCATCCGGAACACGGTGGATGAAGTTGAAGAAGTTGAACGGGTTCGGACCGTCGAAACCACCGCCGATGCCGATCCAGGTCAGGTTCAGCGGGCCCTTGTAGATGCCCTTGCGCACCAGGCGCTCCAGGGTTTCGTAGGCATGGATGCCGGTCAGCTGGAAGTGCGGCTGGATGCCGTTGTCCATCAGGCGCTTGAGGTGCTCGGCAACCCAGGCTGGACCGGCCGGTACGGTCATTTCGCTGTAGGCGGCCTGGACCATCGGGTTTGCCAGGGAGGTGCCTTCCAGGTATTCCGGATACAGCAGCTCCATGATGTTCATCTGGGTGGTGTTGATGGCCACCGTGACCTGGTCCGGTTTCGGCGTCAGCTCGGCCAGCATGTGGCGAGTGTCGTCGGACAGCCACTTGGCCGCTTCACCATCGCTTTCCGGGGCGAAGGAAATCGAGCCGCCGACCTGGATGATCATGTCCGGCACGGCTTCGCGCACACCGGCGATCAGCTCGTTGAACTTGGACAGGCGCTTGGAGCCCTTGCCGTCCAGTTCACGCACGTGCAGGTGCAAAACCGTGGCACCGGCTTCATAGCATTCAACCGCTTTCTGGACTTGCTCGTCCATGGTCAGCGGGATGTCTTCCGGGAAGTCTTCAGGCATCCATTCCGGGCCGTACGGGGCCACGGTGATGACCACCTTTTCCATGTTTTCGGGGTGCAGGGAATCGTCGAAGAATTGCATGGTTTACTCCAGTTCTTATGATTGTCCCGTCCGCCCGGGTCGTGGCCGGGCAGACGTGTCTACGAGTGCGTATGCAGAAAGGTTGGATCAGAAAGTCTTGTCGCCGATGATCCCGGCGCGCTCCATCTTGCGATGGCACGGCGGGTAGTCCATGACGGCGTAATGCTGGGTACTGCGGTTGTCCCAGATGGCGATGCTGTTGGGCTTCCAGCGCCAGCGCACTTGATACTCAGGGATGTACGCCTGGCTGATCAGGTAGCGCAGCAACTCGCCGGCGCCAGGGTTGGCGTCCTGGCCGAAGCGCACCCGTTCAGGGGTGTGATAGTTGCTGAAATGAGTGGTGAAGGCGTTGACGAACAGCACCTTCTCGCCGGTTTCCGGATGGGTGCGCACCACCGGGTGCTCGGCGTCCGGGTACATCGCCTTGAGGCCCAGGCGTTTTTCGATCGGCATGGCGGCGCCGAAGCTCGCTTCGATGCTGTGGCGGGCACGCAGGTCGGCGATCTTGAGCTTTACGTCTTCGGGCAGGTTCGCATAGGCCTGGACCATGTTGGTCCACATGGTGTCGCCGCCCACTGGCGGGCATTCAACACAACGCAGCACGGCACCCATCGGCGGAACTTCGCGCCAGGTCGCATCGGTGTGCCAGGCGTTTTCGTAGCGGTCCATCGGCTGGTCAGGATTCTTGTAGATGCGCACCAGCCCCGGATGCTCCGGATCGCTGCCGGCCACCGGGTGGTCTTCCAGCTCGCCGAAGCGGCGGGCGAAGGCCACGTGGTCGGCGCGGCTGATGTCCTGGTCGCGCAGGAACACCACTCGGTGCTTGAGCAACTGGGCACGAATCTCGGCAAACAGACCGTCGTCATGCACCGCGTCGGCGAGGTTCACGCCGATCAGTTCGGCACCGATGCTGCAGGTCAATTGTTCGACTTTCATGGCTGGCAGCTCCTTAAATGACGAAAATCGACGAGCCGGTAGTCTTGCGCGACTCAAGATCGCGATGCGCCTGCACCGCGTCCTGCAACGCGTAGTGCTGGTTGATCTCGATCTTGATGCGGCCGCTGCCGACGTGGTCGAACAGCTCACCGGCCAGGGCGGCTTTTTCCGCAGGGTCGCTGATGTAGTTGGCCAGGGCCGGACGGGTCAGGAACAGCGAACCTTTCATCGCCAGCATCACCGGGTCGAACGCCGGGATAGGCCCGGAGGCGGTACCCACGCAGACCATCAGGCCACGGGGTTTCAACGAATCCAGCGAACCCATGAAGGTGTTCTTGCCAACGCTGTCGAACACCACGTTGACGCCCACGCCGTCGGTCAATTCGCGAACGCGAGCGGCGACGTCTTCATGGCTGTAATTGATAGTATGGTCGCAACCGTGGGCACGGGCGATTTCAGCCTTTTGCTCGGTCGACACCGTGCCGATCACGTTCAGGCCGAGCAACTTGGCCCACTGCGAAACGATCAGGCCAACGCCACCGGCGGCGGCGTGCAGCAGGATGGTGTCGCCTTCCTTGAAGTCGTAGATGCGGCGCATCAGGTACGACGACGTCAGGCCGCGCATGGTCATGGCCGCGGCAGTTTCGAAACTGATGGTTTCCGGCAGCTTGATCAGCGGCGCGGCCGCGATCAGTCGTTCGGTGCTGTAGGCGCCGAGGGTGTTGAGGAAACCGGTATAGGTGACGCGGTCCCCCACCTGGACGTTGGTCACGCCTTCGCCGATGGCCTGGACCACACCGGACGCCTCGACGCCCATGCCGTTGGGCATCGGGATCGGGTAGGTGCCGTTGCGAAAGTAGGTGTCGGCATAGTTCAGGCCGACCGCTACATGACGCAGACGTACCTGACCAGGACCGGGGTCGCCGACTTCGACATCCTCATAACGAAGGACGTCGGGACCACCGGTTTCGTAGAAGCGTACGGCTTTGGCCATTTTTCTTGTTCTCCAGTCTGCAATATTGGCTGCTGCGTCGATTTGCGCTGATTGGACTGTAGGATGACGCCCAAACAGCCGCTTCTCATCAGACGACAATGGCTTTTCATTTCATGACAGTGCCCGCCGTGGCGTTCCCGGCGGTGGATGACTTATCCGCTGCCGCTCGCTACCCTGCACACCTCGGCGCCAGCCGGCGCGGGACCACCCACACTCCGTCCAGACGAGCGCGTCATGAAATCCCCCGCAGGTTTGTTGCTGTCGGCCATCGAGCTGGACCGTGCCAGCGCCATCCCCTTGTACCGCCAGCTTTACTTGCAGATTCGCAAGCAGATCCTCGGCGGCCGCATCCAGGGCGGCGTGCGCCTGCCGTCGACGCGCACCCTGAGCAAGGAGCTGGCGCTGTCGCGGATCACCATCCTCAATGCCTTCGATCAGTTGATCGCCGAAGGCTTCCTGGCCTCGCGCACCGGGGCCGGCACCTACGTCGGCACCGAGTGGGAACAGCGCACGATGGTCGACGACGGGCAGGCGCGCCAGCCGCCTCGCCTGTCCGACCTGAGCCAGTCGATGCTGTCGCTGCGCAGCGATCATTTTCGCGGGGTGTCCTATGCCGATTGGGACCCTTCGACCCCGACCTCATTCCTGCCCAGCCACAGCACCTACGACGCCTTCCCGCAAGCGATCTGGCGGCGCCTGATGAACCGCCACCTGCTCAAGCCGAGCAAGGCCATGCTCGGTTATGGCGAGCTGCAAGGCTTGCAGGCCTTGCGCACGGCCATCGCCGAGTACGTCTTCGACGCCCGGGGCATCGACTGCGACGCCGGGCAAGTGGTGATCGTTTCCGGTGCACAGCAAGCCTTCAACCTGCTGGGCATGCTGCTGCTCAATCCGCAGGACAGCGTGTGGATGGAAGACCCGGGGCACATCGCGGCGCGCATCGCCTTGCAGGCCCAGGGCGCGCAGGTGGTGCCGCTGCGCGTCGATGAACAGGGCATCGATGTCCAGCAAGGGCTGGCCCAATGCCCCGATGCGCGCCTGGTGTTCACCACCCCCTCGCGCCAGCATCCCCTGGGCGTGACCCTCAGCTATGCGAGACGCCAGGCCCTGATCGATTGGGCGGCACGCCAGCAGAGCTGGATCGTCGAGGACGATTGCGACAGCGAACTGCGCTACAGCGGCCGCCTGCTGCCCGCGCTCTATGCCATGGACCAGATGGCGCGGGTGATCTACGTCGGGACCTTCAGCAAGGTGCTATTCCCGTCGCTGCGCCTGGGCTACGTGATCTTGCCCCAGGCCTTGGTCGAACCCTTCTGCACCTTGCGCGCGGTGATGGATCGCAGTCCGCCCACCCTGCTGCAGGCGACCACGGCGGACTTCATGGTCGAAGGCCACTTCCTGGGGCACATCCGTCGCCTGCGCACACTGTACCAGGCTCGCCAGCAGGCCCTGGTCGAGCAGTTGCAACAACAGCTCGGCGGATTCTTCAGGATCACCCCGGTGGACGCCGGCATGCACCTGATCGCCTGGCTCCCCCCGGCGCTCGACGACGACGCCATTGCCAAGCAACTGGCCCGGCACAACATCCACACCTACGCCCTCTCCGACTACTGCATCGGGCACGTGCTGCCGCCGGCCCTGCTGATCGGTTTTGCCGGCACCCCTGAACACCAGGCCCGGGAACGCGTCGCGGCGCTGGCCCGGGCGCTGGACGCAATGGGGTGCCTGACGCAGGCCACTTGAAGCCCGCAAGTGGTCTTATCAATTAACTGATAATGGATCTATCGAGAGTTCCTGACTGGCGCGATAAAGGCTGCGTCGCAAGACCCAGCGTCTGAACCAGGAACGACTCGAATGAACAATAAGATCCAGGAACGATTCAACGCCCTGCTCGGCCACAACGTGGTCGAGGACGGCACCGCTCCCGTGCTGACCGACGCACTGGCCCGCCGGTTGCTCGACCGCCTGGCGCAACTGCGCCTGTTCGCCCACGCCTACCCGCTGCTGACCAACCTCACCCACGGCCGTGTCACCCCCGCCGACCTGCTCGACTTCGCCTATCGCCACGAACTGCAAGGCCTGAGCCTGCACTTGCTCGACGGCGAGGAAAACAGCCTGAGCCAGATGACGCCTGCGCAACTGCAGGTGTTTGCCGCCAAGGCCAGGGCCCTGGGCCTGGATGTGCATCTGGAAATCAGCAGCACGCGGAAAAAGGACGTCGACCAGGTGATCGCCATCGCCCTCGCCCTGGGCGTGCGCAACATTCGCGTCTACTCGCGCTACGAGGGCACGCTGTCGCAAGTGATGGACGTGATCGAAACCGACCTGCACTACCTCGCGCAGCAGGCCGACAAGCACGACCTGTACTTCGACTTCGAGCAGCATGAAGAGCTCAAGAGCGCCGAGATCGCGCAACTGCTGACCCGCCTCAACCACCCTCGCCTGCATGCCCTGTTCGACTTCGGCAACATGATCAATGCCTGCGAACAGCCCCTGCAGGCGCTGCGCAACCTGGCGCCGCACATCCGCCAGGCGCACCTCAAGGGCGTGCGCGTGGTCCCCGAGCAAAACGGCTTCGGCCATTACGGCGTGCTGCAGGGCAGCGCCGAAGACGACCTGCCCAGTGCCCGCCTGCTGTTCGAGCTGCTGATGCTGGGCGACACCAGCCCGCAGGTCATCGCCTTCATCCTCGAGCAGGAAAACCACTACGTGGCCCCGGCGTTCCGCCAGACCCTTGAGGCGGCCGACCCCTTCATCGCCTACCGGGAAATGAGTGATACACCGCTGCCCGAAGGCTTCTCGCTGGAACGAATGCTGGCCGACGAACACCGCTGGGCGAACAACCAGGTCGCCTATGTCCGCGGTGTGCTGGCCGAGTTGCGCACCCTGGCCGAACTCACCCTCGCCGATACCTGCAACGCCTGAACCCGACGCTACGAACCGATTACGCCCGGAGAACAATAATGACAATGCAAAACAAGGCCAAATGGCTACGATTCCTGATCCTCATCCTCGGTGGCGGCACCATCTACAAACTGGCCAACCTCAAGGACGCCTTTTATGTGCCCATGCAGGAATTCATGGGCCTGAGCCACACTGAAATCGGCATGTTGCTCAGCGCCAACGCGATCATCGCCACCGCGCTGTTCGTGGTCGGCGGCCTGCTCGCCGATCGCTACGACACCCGCAAGCTGATCCCCCTCGGCCTGATCGGCACCGGCGGCCTGGGGCTGTACCTGGCGACATTTCCACCCTTCAGCAACCTGCTGATCGTGTTCAGCCTGCTGGCGGTGTGCGCCGACTGCCTCTTCTGGCCGTCGCTGCTCAAGGCCATCCGCAACCTGGGCGACGATCAGGAACAGGGTCGGCTGTTTGGCCTGCTCGAAGGCGGTCGTGGTGTCGTCGATACCCTGGTGGCCTTCTGCGCGTTGGGTGTGTTCATCGCCATGGGCTCGGGCGAAGCCGGCCTGAAGTCGGCGATCCTGTTCTACTCGGTGATCGACATCCTGGCCGGCACCCTGACCTGGTTCCTGCTCAAGAGCGGCGCCACCCAGTCGACCGCCAAGCCCGGCAACGGCCTGGCCAACCTGTTCGAAGCCATCAAGGTGCCGGGCATCTGGCTGGTCAGCCTCAATGTGTTCATGGTCTACATCGTCTACTGCGGCCTGACCTATTTCATTCCCTACCTCAAGGAAATGTACGGCCTGCCCGTGGCCCTGGTGGGCGCCTACGGCATCATCAACCAGTACTTCCTGAAGATCCTCGGCGGCCCTGCCGGCGGTTTCATCGCCGACAAACAGTTCAAGAGCACCAGCCGCTACCTGAAGTGGGCGTTCCTGGCGCTGCTGCCGCTGATGGCCGTGATCCTGTTGATTCCGAAAAGCCCGAGCTTCATCTATGCCGGCATGGCCGCCACCCTGTCCTTCGCGCTGATCGTGTTTTCCATGCGCGGCGTGTTCTGGGCGCCCATGGGTGAAGTCGGCATTCCCCAGCACATCACCGGCTCGGCCTTCGGCATCGGCTGCCTGATCGGCTATGCCCCGGGCATGTTCGCCTACGTGATCTACGGCGCCATCCTCGACCACTTCCCCGGCCAGCAAGGCTATAACTATGTGTTCAGCCTGATGAGCGGGTTGGCGATCGTGGGCTTCCTGGTGTCCAGCCTGCTGTATCAATCGGTGCGTAGAAACGCCACCGTCACGGGCAAGGTGAGTGCAGCACAGGCTTGATCCTGACGCTGTGTATCACTGTGTATCTGGACAGCAGCGAGATACAGGGGCTGACACCGGCCCCGGTCTTCGACACAGGCCAGATACGTCTTCGCGTTCAAATGCAGGCAGGGTTTAAAGGGGATCGGCCCGATCCCCTGGCCAGCGGCTTGAACAGGAGACATCACATGAAGAAGGCACAGCACAACGACAGAACCGGTAACCCTCGCCGCCGCCTGGTCGGCTCGTCGATCCTCGCCCTGAGTCTGTTGGGCGTTCTGGGTGTAGCTCACGCGCAGACATCCCCTGCCGCCCCCCCTGCCGGCACCACGCAGGCGGCGCCCTCGCCGTTCGGTCCGCTCAAGCATGTCAACGCGGGCCTGCTCAGCGTGGCGTACGCCGAAACGGGCCCGGCCGACGGCCCGGTGGTGATTCTGCTGCACGGCTGGCCGTACGACATCCACAGCTATGACGAAGTCGCGCCCTTGTTGGCGGCCAAGGGTTATCGCGTGCTGATGCCCTATGCGCGCGGCTACGGCGATACGCACTTCCTCTCCGACAAGACCTTGCGCAATGGCCAACCGGCCGCGCTGGCCAGCGACGTCATCGATTTCATGGACGCCCTGAAGATCAAGCAAGCCGTGCTCGGTGGTTATGATTGGGGCGCGCGTTCCGCCGACATCGTTTCGGCGCTGTGGCCGGAACGGGTCAAGGCCCTGGTGTCGGTCAGCGGCTATCTGATCGGTAACCAGGCCGCCGGCAAGAACCCGCTGCCGCCCAAGGCCGAACTGCAGTGGTGGTACCAGTTCTACTTCGCCACCGACCGCGGCCGCGCCGGCTACGAGAAACACACCCATGACTTCGCCAAGCTGATCTGGCAACTGGCCTCGCCAAAATGGGCCTTCGACGACGCCACCTTCGACCGCAGCGCCAAGGCGCTGGACAACCCCGACCATGTCGACATCACCGTGTTCAACTATCGCTGGCGCCTGGGCCTGGTCCAGGGCGAAAGCCAATACGAAGCACTGGAGCAGAAACTGGCCACGGCACCTTCCATCAGCGTGCCGACCATCACCCTGGAAGGCGACGCCAACGGCGCCCCGCACCCGGCCCCCGAGGATTACGCCAAGCGCTTTACCGGCAAATACCAGTTCCGCCTGATCAGCGGCGGCATCGGCCACAACTTGCCACAGGAAGATCCGCAGGCGTTCGCCAAGGCGGTGATCGATGCGGATCATCTTTGAGGCCTGACAGCCGCCCCATTTCTCGCGGCTGTACCCAATCACTGTAGGAGCCGGCCTGCCGGCGATGCGATGGTGGCCGTGATGCCGCCTTCGCTGGCAAGCCAGCTCCTACAGGA
>NZ_JAXDEQ010000068.1:0-17204 GCF_035065025.1 Pseudomonas sp. YuFO8
CCCAAGCCTTCGCCTACACCCCTTATGGCGAGCGCTCCCCGAAAAACGGCTTGCCCAGCCTGCTCGGATTCAAAGGCGAACGGCTCGACCCGCTGACCGGAAACTATGATTTAGGTAATGGCTATCGGCGGTATAACACCTGGTTGAAGCGGTTTGATAGCCCGGACAGTTTGAGTCCGTTTGGGGAAGGTGGGTTGAATGCGTATGGGTTCGTCGAAGGGGATCCGGTTAACCTCAGTGATCCGACTGGGCATTTTCCTGTTAGCAAGCTGCTTATCGGCGCCTTTCCTGTAGGTGCTGTTTCAGCCGGGATTGCGACTTTATTAATTGATGATAAAGATTGGAAACCGGTTTTGTTGGGTATTACCATTGGTTTAACTGCTGCAACGGTAGCTTTACCGCTGATCTTGAGGGCTCGTCCCAAGCAACTCGGGCTTAATCGGACTAACACAGCTAGGAGTGCTGTGTCCCAGCAATCATCAAACGCTCCCAATGGGGCGATGGAACTCAATACTTTGCAAACACCCCGGAGGACGGCCCCATATTCTTATGATGACCCTCAGTTTGAGCAGTTCCTGAAAGATTTTCCTCCATCTAAACGCCCGCTACTCCGTGTTCAATATGAACAAGGCACAGTTCCGTTTGACCACCCAGATTTTGTTCCACGTTATTTACAGGATCGCGCTTATCAGAAACTGCAATACCAATCAAATAACGCAAGAATTTCGCAGGTGCAATCGACCAGTGCATCGGGTATTAGAATTCGCACGAGTGTCTAGCCCCCAATCAGACGGGCGTCGGCAACCACAACCGAAACCGTGCCCCGCCCAGTGGCGAGGCCTCGACCGTCAACGTGCCGCCTTGCGCCTCCAGCGCCCGGCGGCTGATCGCCAGCCCCAGGCCAAACCCACCAGTGGACCGGTCCCGGCTGCGATCGAGTCGATAGAACGGCTCAAAAATCCGCTCACGCTCGTCATCCGGAATGCCGATGCCGTCGTCGTCCACCCAGATTTCGCAGCCCCTGGGGCAAACCTGAACGCCAATCTGAATGCGCTTTTCGCAGTAGCGCATGGCGTTGCGCAGCAGGTTCTGCAGGGCGCGGGCGGTCAGGCGTGGGTCGAGGCTGAAGCGTTCGAGTTGGCCGTGGAGCAGCACGTCGATGACGATGTCCGGGGCTTGTTCGTCATCGACGCTGCCCAGGATGCTGTCGATGAATTCATCCAGCGACACCTCGACCTGTTCCGGCACCCGTGCCGGGTTTTGCAGGCGACTGTAGGACAGCAGTTCCAGCACCAGTTCGTCGAGCTCGCGAATGTGGTCGACCAGCCCTTGCAGGCGCTCGCGGCTGGTCGCCGGCAAGTCGTCGGACAGCGCCAGGGCCAGGCCGAAATCCAGGCGCGTCAGGGGGGTACGCAGTTCGTGGGACACCGCATTGAGCAGGTCCCGTTGCTGGTTCAGCAGGTTCTCGATGTCGCCCGCCATGGTGTCGAAGACGTTGGCCAAGCCGCCGATGTTGGAGCTGGGGGCGATCTGTGTGCGCTCGCTCAAATGGCCCTTGCCGAAGCGTTCCGCCGCGCTTTTCAGGCGCTCCAGGTCGCGCCAGTGCGGACGCAACCACAACAGCAGGCAGGCGAGCATGGTCGCGCCGATCAGCACGTTGATGCTCCAGTACAACAGGCTGACGTCCATCGGGTCCGGCGGCACGACCATCTGCACCACGGTGTGCTCGTCCAGCGGCGTCACCGCCAGGGTGCGCCAGCCCCAGTCGCCAATGCGCACGACGTTTTCGCCGCGCTGCAAACGCTGCTGTTCCTCGAGGGTAAACCCGGCATCGTCGTTGCCGCTGAGCACGATGTGCAGCGGCTGGAACTCCTTGTCCATTTGCGCCGCCAGGGCCGGCCATTGCTCGGACGGGACGGCCTTGAACTGCTTGACCATGAGGGTTTGCAGGCCACGGGAATAGTCGAGATTGTAGGTGAGGAAGCGCTCGTGGAAGACCTTGATCACGAGGTCCGGTACCAGGTAGATCGCGGCGCTGAACGAAACGATGGTCACCAGGTACAGGCGAAAGAGGATTCTGAACATCGTCTTTAGCATTCCCACTCGGAACGGCTGAACAGATAACCCTTGCCCCACACGGTCTTGATCTTGCGCGCTTCGCCGGCGTTGTCGTCGAACTTGCGCCGCAGCTTGGAGATCGCCACGTCCACCGAGCGGTCGGTGCCGTTGAATTCGATGCCGCGCAGGCGTTGCAGGATCTGGTCGCGGCTCAGCACTTCGCCGGCATGCCGGGCCAGCACCACCAGCAGGTTGTATTCGCCGCTGGACAACTCCACCGGTTGTGCGCGCCAGGTCACCGTGCGTTCGGACAGGTCGATGCACAGGTTGCCCATGAGGATGCGGTCGTTGGCCGCCGGTGGATCGCTGAGACTGCTGCGCCGCAGCAAGGTGCGCACCCGGGCCAGCAGCACCCGGGGCTCGCAGGGTTTGGTGACGTAGTCGTCGGCGCCCATTTCCAGGCCCAGCACCTGGTCGTGGCTGTCGTCGCGAGCGGTGAGCATCAGGATCGGCAAGGTCGCCGAATCGGCACGCAGCAAGCGGCAGACCTGCAGGCCATCGAGACCGGGCAGCATCAAGTCGAGAATCACCAGGTCCGGCGGATCGAGCCGCGCACGCTCGCGCACCTGGTCGCCGCGGCCTATCACGCTGACGCAGTAGCCGTTGCGTTCCAGGTAGCTGGCAATCAGCTCGGCGAGTGCGGTGTCGTCTTCGACCAGGAGGATGTTGGGCATGGGGTGTTTTCCAGCAAAATGCGAGGGTGACTGTTCCGGCCTCTTCGCGGGCAAGCCCGCTCCCACGAAGATTTCGCGGACAACTGTAGGAGCGGGCTTGCCCGCGAAGAGGCCGGGACAGTCGCAATAAAATTCAAGTTGTTCAGGATATACGCCCTCACGCACACCCGAGTAAAACCCTTACACAATTTCACACAGCACCAACAAAGCTTCACCGCTACCCTCGCCGTCGCCCAGTAGGATGCTGGGGGTCATTATTGGGGTCTTTCATGTCTAAGAATCTGCTTGCCGGGCTCAGCCTGATCGCACTGGCGTTGACGCTGAGCGCGTGCGACAGCGCCTCGAACGCCGAAGAACAGGCGCCGCCAGTCACCGTGCGCATCGAAACCATCGAAGCCCGCCCGCTGTCGATCAGCAGCGAATTGAGCGGGCGGATTGCCGCGCCGCGCATTGCCGAAGTCCGTGCCCGCGTGGCCGGCGTGGTGTTGCAGCGGGCCTTTCGCGAAGGCAGCGACGTGAAAAAGGGCGATGTACTGTTTCGCATCGACCCGGCGCCGTTCAAGGCCGACCTGGACAGCGCCGACGCCGCGTTGCGCAAGGCCGAGGCCAATGCGTTCCAGGCCAGGCTGCAGGAACAGCGTTACGCCCAGTTGATCGAAGGCAACGCCATCAGCGGCCAGGACTACGACAACGCCCGGGCCGCCACGCGGCAAACCGCTGCCGACGTCGCCGCCAGCAAAGCCGCCGTGGAGCGAGCGAAACTGAACCTGGGTTATGCCACGGTGACGGCGCCGATTTCCGGGCGCATCGGCCGCGCGTTGGTCACCGAAGGCGCGCTGGTGGGGCAGAACGAAACCACGCCGCTGGCGCTGATCCAGCAGTTGAACCCGATCCACGCCGATCTCAGCCAATCAACCCGTGAACTCAACGACCTGCGCCGCGCCTTCCGTTCCGGCCAGTTGCAGCAGGTCGGCCAGGACCAGGTCAAGGCCACGCTGATCCAGGACGACGGCAGCCTCTACCCGCTGCCGGGCAAGCTGCTGTTCACCGACATCACGGTGGATCCGGGTACCGGCCAGGTCATCCTGCGCAGCGAATTCCCCAATCCCGATCTCGACCTGCTGCCCGGCAGCTTCGTGCGCGTACGCCTGGAGCAAGGGGTCAACCAGCAAGGCATCAGCGTGCCGCAACGGGCCATCCAGCGTGACAGCGCCGGCATCGCCCAAGTGTTGTTGCTTGACGCCGAACAGCGCGTGGGCCTGCAACCGGTGGAACTGGGTGGCGTGCAGGACGACCGCTGGATCGTCACCGGCGGCCTCAAGCCCGGCGATCGCATCGTCATCGAAGGCCTGCAGCACGCCCGCCCCGGCGAGACCGTGCAGATCGATGACACCCCTCTTCCACTTGCCCAGGTTTCTGGCCAGTAAGCAGGACGCTTGTTTATGCCGCAGTTCTTTATCGATCGCCCGGTGTTCGCCTGGGTGGTGGCCCTGTTCATCCTGCTGGCCGGTGCCCTGGCCATCCCGCAGTTGCCGGTGGCGCAGTACCCCGATGTGGCGCCGCCACAGATCGAAATCTATGCCGTGTACCCGGGCGCTTCGGCGCAGACCGTGGACGAAAGCGTGGTCAGCCTGATCGAGGAAGAACTCAATGGCGCGGATCACCTGCTGTATTTCGAGTCGCAAAGCAGCCTCGGCAGCGCCACCATCAAGGCGACTTTCCAGCCGGGCACCGACCCGGAAATGGCCCAGGTCGACGTGCAGAACCGCCTCAAGGTGGTCGAGTCACGCCTGCCGCAAGCAGTGAACCAGCAGGGCTTGCAAGTGGAGAAAGTCTCCGCCGGTTTCCTCCTGCTGATCACCCTCACCTCCAGCGACGGCAAGCTCGACGCCGTGGCGCTCAGCGATTACCTGGCGCGCAACGTGATGAACGAGATCAAGCGCCTGGACGGCGTCGGCAAGGCGCAACTGTACGGCGCCGAACGGGCGATGCGGATCTGGATCGACCCGCAGAAACTGATCGGCTTCAACCTCACGCCTGCCGATGTCAACGCCGCCATCGTCGCGCAGAACGCCCAGATCTCGGCCGGCAGCATCGGCGACTTGCCGAGCCGCACCACCCAGGAAATCACCGCGACCATCCTGGTCAAGGGCCAACTGTCGACCCCTGAAGAATTCGCCGACATCGTGCTCAAGGCCAACCCCGACGGCTCCACGGTGCGCGTGGGCGATGTCGCGAGGGTCGAGATCGGCAGCCAGGAGTATCAGTTTTCCACACGCCTCAACGGTAAACCCTCGACTGCCGTCGGCGTGCAACTGTCGCCGGGGGCCAACGCCCTGAACACCGCGACGCTGGTGCGGGCGAAAATGGATGAACTCGCGCGTTACTTCCCCGCTGGCGTGGAATACAAGATCCCGTACGACACCTCACCGTTCGTCAAGGTCTCGATCACCAAGGTGGTCTACACCCTTGGCGAGGCGATGTTACTGGTGTTCGCGGTGATGTTCCTGTTCCTGCAAAACGTGCGCTACACGCTGATCCCGACCCTGGTGGTGCCGGTGGCGCTGATGGGGACGTTTGCGACCATGCTGGCGCTGGGTTTCTCGATCAACGTGCTGACCATGTTCGGCATGGTGCTGGCCATCGGCATCCTGGTGGATGACGCGATCGTGGTGGTGGAAAACGTCGAGCGGATCATGGCCACCGAGGGTTTGTCGCCCAAGGAAGCGACACGCAAGGCGATGCAGCAGATCACCGGCGCCATCGTCGGTATCACCCTGGTGCTGGTGGCGGTGTTCATTCCCATGGCGTTCATGCAGGGTTCGGTCGGGGTGATCTACCAGCAGTTTTCGCTGTCGATGGCCACCTCGATCCTGTTCTCGGCATTCCTGGCCCTGACCTTGACCCCGGCGCTGTGCGCAACCTTGCTCAAGCCGATTGCCAAGGGCGAGCACCACGAAAAGAGCGGGTTCTTCGGCTGGTTCAACCGCCGTTTCGAGCAGCTCACCGAGCGCTATCAGGGTTGGGTCGCCTATGCGTTGAAACGCACCGGCCGCTACCTGCTGATCTACGGTGTGCTGCTGGTGGGGCTGGGTATTTGCTTCAGCCGCCTGCCCTCCTCGTTCCTGCCGGTGGAAGACCAGGGCTACACCATCACCGACATCCAGTTGCCACCCGGCGCGAGCAAAAACCGCACGGTGCAGGTGGTCGAGCAGATCGAGGCGCATAACGCCACGGAACCCGGCGTGGGCGACAGCACGGTGATCCTCGGTTTCAGTTTCTCCGGCAGCGGCCAGAATGCGGCGCTGGCCTTTACCACGCTCAAGGACTGGTCGGAGCGCGGCAGCGACGACTCGGCCAGCTCCATTGCCGATCGCGCCAACATCGCCGTCAGCCAGATCAGGGATGCCGTGGCCTTCGCGGTACTGCCGCCGCCCGTGGACGGTCTCGGTACCTCCAGCGGTTTCGAGTTCCGTTTGCAGGATCGAGGCGGCCTCGGCCATGCCACGTTGATGCAGGCGCGCACTGAACTACTCGCCGCCGCCGAGAAAAGCCCGATCCTGATGAATGTGCGTGAAAGCGCCCTGGCCGAAGCGCCGCAGGTCGAGCTGATCGTCGACCGCAAGCAGGCAAACGCCCTGGGGGTGTCCTTCGCCGACATCGGCAGCGTGTTGTCCACCGCCGTCGGCTCGAGCTACATCAACGACTTCCCCAACCAGGGGCGGATGCAGCGTGTTGTCGTGCAGGCCGAGGGTGATCAACGCAGTCAGGTGGCCGATCTGCTGAAGATTCATGTGCGCAACAGCGACGGAAAAATGGTGCCCTTGTCGGCCTTCGTCCAGGCAAGATGGACCCAGGGGCCGGCGCAATTGACCCGCTACAACGGCTATCCGGCGGTGAGCATTTCCGGCGAACCGACGCCCGGCCACAGCACCGGCGAAGCCATGGCCGAGATCGAACGGCTGGTGGCGCAGGGTCCGACCGGGTTGGGCCAGGAGTGGACCGGGCTGTCGTTGCAGGAACGCCTGTCCGGCAGCCAGGCGCCGATCCTGTTGGGCTTGTCGCTGTTGATCGTGTTCCTGTGCCTGGCGGCGTTGTACGAGAGCTGGTCGATTCCGACCTCGGTGTTGCTGGTGGTGCCATTGGGCGTGCTCGGTGCGGTACTGGCGGTAACGCTGCGCGGCATGCCCAACGATGTGTTCTTCAAGGTCGGGCTGATCACCATCATCGGCCTGTCGGCAAAGAACGCGATCCTCATCATCGAGTTCGCCAAGAGCCTGTACGACGAAGGCCACGACCTGATCGACGCCACATTGCAGGCCGCACGCCTGCGCCTGCGGCCGATCGTCATGACCTCGCTGGCGTTCATCCTCGGCGTAGTGCCCTTGGCGATCGCCACCGGCGCCAGCTCGGCGAGCCAGCAAGCCATCGGCACCGGGGTGATTGGCGGGATGATCACCGCGACATTGGCCGTGTTGTTTGTACCAGTGTTTTTTGTAGTGGTGATGAAGCTGGTACGCAGAAAGCACTAACCAACACCAATCCCCTGTAGGAACTGCCGCAGGCTGCGATCTTTTGACCTTGATCTTGAAAAATCAAAATCAAAAGATCGCAGCCTTCGGCAGCTCCTACAAAAGCGGGGTGGCCTGCGCTATGGTGCAACGAGGTTCCGTCAAAGTATGCCTTCATGCCCTATCTCACCCACACCCACCCTCGCCTGTCGGCCGCCACCACCTTCGGCATCGCGGTGGGCATTCTGGCGCCGGCCGATTCGATCATCAGCAAGATACTCTTTGGCTGGAATGCCGGGGTCTGGACTTATCTGCTCCTGATGATTTGGCTCGCCGCGCGCAGTAAAGCGCAAGACGTGCGGCGCATTGCCGAGATCGAAGACGAAAACGCCGGGCTGGTGCTGCTGGTGGTCAGCATCGCCGCGATTGCGAGCCTTGCCACCATCGCCTTCGAACTGGCCGGCAGCAAAGACCTGGAAACCACGCGCAAGTTGCTGCACTACGGGTTTACCGCGTTGACCGTCACCGGTTCCTGGCTGCTGATCGGGGTGATCTTCAGCCTGCACTACGCACGCCTGTTCTACACCTGGGACGGCAAGGAACCGGCGCTGCGATTTGCCGAGGGGTTGACCACCCCCAACTATTGGGACTTCCTGTATTTCTCGTTCACCATCGGCGTGGCAGTGCAGACTGCGGATGTCGGTGTGGCGACTCGGGATATGCGCAAGATTGTGCTGGCGCAGTCGTTGATCGGTTTTTTGTTCAACACCGCGATATTGGGTTTTTCGATCAATATCGCCGCGGGATTGTTTGGCTGATGTTGCCTCATTTAGTCGTCATCTCAGCGAACAATGGCAGCGAGTCCCCTATAGCACTTCGTGCTCTGATCCGAACGCCGTAACGAGTGCGTGGAAGCAGGACTGGCTTCAGCATTGGGTCAATTGAATCATAACGAAGCTCATTCCCCTGTGGGCCGGTCAATACAATTCGATAACCGGTTACATCCATCATATCTATCGGCGCATCCCACTCCAGTATGGGAAGTAACGCCGGCTGTGAATAACGGAAGTTTCGGGGAGCACTTGGCGCGACGTGTTTCCCGTGAGACACGTCAGCCGAAACAGACCAATTTCCAGCCGCGTCTCTGGCGCGCACTTCAAATCTTTCGACGGCACCCTCTATCAAACCAGTGACAGGATGGCTGGTTCCGCTCACAGCGACCCAAGCCCCGTCGTTGCGGCGAACTTGATAACCTGTCACGCCCACATTGTCTTCAGGGGCACTCCAGTTCAGTGTTGCGTTACCTGGTGTTGATGCAATGAGTTTCAATTTCCTCGGCTTGGTGGGGGGCACTCGGTCATGGGTCACTACCTGAATCGACACAGGCAACGCCGGAGCGGGACCTTCGATCCTGCGTGGCTGGAGCTTGAACGTATAGGCCTTTTCGGGGATCAAGTCAGTTAAGATGTGTTCCAGCGCAGTGGTTCGTACAGGTTCACGCCCTGGGCAGGTGATTTCGTAATCGATAAAATAGGAGAGATCTTCCGGTCTTTCCCACTTCAACCATGCCTCGGAAAATGTCCTGCCCGGATTGTGCAGGCCGCGCGGTTGCGTCAGGTTCGGACCCATGGTGACTTCGGCACTGGAGGGCTCCGAGAAGCCACTGCCGTTAAAACCTCGAACCTCGATGAAGTATCGCGTACCAGGCGCCAGATACTTGAGGGTGTCTGTGAGATTCGCGGTTCTGTGCCTGTCAATCACCTCGGGGTATTTATCCACAAGGCCATACGCGACTTCATAATTGGGGGACTGGGGCGGGCCCCAAGTGACGCGAACCTGATCGAAGGTCACCAGCGTATGCAAAGTCCCTGGTTTTGAAGGAATGGCAGGTCCATCCAGTGTTTTTTCGGTGATCCGCGCAGGCGAGGACTCGCCGTTGGCGTTGGCTGCACTGACCTCGACAAAGTACAGCGTATTTTTAGTCAGCCCGGTCAGCTCAAGGCTCGGTTGCACCGAACTTTTCGTCTGGACAGGACCGTTTGGCTCGATTCCATAGCGGATGACATATTCAATAGCCCCCGCCGAAGGCGACCACGCCAGGACCATCGACACAATGGCGGGCGTTGCACGCAAATTGGTCGGGGCTGCAGGCACCGCCAGCGTGGTTGCCGTTGTTCGTACCGACGCCGAATCACCCGCCGCGTTGAACGCCACCAGATCAAAATAATAGGCGGTCCCCGAGCGTAACCCGCTGACCGTGCAGGCCTCGACAGTGGCGGTGATCGTATTGATCACCGGACCATTGGGGAGCAAGCCGTAACTCACTCGATAACCTGAGGCAAGCGTGGACTTTTGCCAGGTCAATGCCACTGAGGCTTTCGTCGGCCTGGCACTGAATCCGGTCGGGGCAACAGGCTTTGCGATGCCGGCCTTTGTGGTTGCGATACCTTCCGATTCTGGCGAGAGGCCGGTCCCATCTTCCGCGCGTACCTGGATGAAGTATTTGGTTTCCGGCTGCAACCCTGTAATGAGCAAGTTTCGGGCCGTCGTATGTTTTTTATCGATAGGGTTCGGCCATTGATCATCACGCCCATAGGCAACTTCAAATCGGTTGAATGGCGTGGTGTAGGACCACGCGACATTCATCGAATCCGAGGTTATGGAAGAGAACTGGAGAGTACCGGGTTTCTGCGGTAGTAAAAGATTCATGACCTGCCCTTTCTGCTCAAATAGCTCCATGGCCTGAGACTAAAGCCCAACCTCTTTGAAAAACAGCTATCAGAACAGTTAGTGGCGTTGCAGCGTTTTTGTGCTATGGCCCAATGTTTTTTGCACAAACGTTCTAGCCATCGCCCTCGGCGCAAGCGTTAAATACGCTGGCAATCCGTCCCACAGGTACAACATGACCGCCCACAACTGGATCGACCTGGCCCAGGATGCCGACACCGGCATCGAGACCCTGCGCGCGCATTTCCAGGGCCATGCCTACGATCCGCATTGGCATGACAGCTACCTGGTGGGTGTGACCGAGCAAGGGGTTCAGCAATTCAATTGCCGCCGCACGAAGCACCAGAGCACACCGGGCAAGGTGTTTTTGCTCGAGCCGGGCGACATTCATGACGGCGATGCGCCGACCGCCGACGGTTTCACCTATCGCATGTTGTACCTCGACCCGCACTGGTTGCGGCGCGAACTCGCGGCGGTGTTCGACAATGCCCCGCAAAATGCCGAGTTGAGCTTCGCCAATACCCTCGCAACCGACCCGCGCCTGGCCCATGCGACCAGCCTCGCGTTTGAAACCCTGCACCGCGGCGAATTGAAGATCGTTCGCCAGACCACCCTCGACGCCCTGCTCGAACGCTTGACCAGCCATTTGCACTGGCGCACTCGCCATGGCGAAGACCCGCGCCTGCCCCAAGTGGCGCAGAAGGCTCGAGAATACCTGCACGCCAACGCGCAATATGACATCGGCCTCGACCAGTTGGCCGCCGTTACCGGGGTCGACCGCTTCCGCCTGACCCGCGCCTTCAAGGCGGCTTATGGCATCGCGCCCCATGCGTATCTGGTGCAGTTACGTTTGGTCACGGCACGGCGAATGCTGGCCCGTGGTGAGCAACCTGCGGTGGTGGCGATGACCTTGGGTTTTGCCGACCAGAGCCATCTGGGCCGCTGGTTCGTGCGTGCCTACGGCATTACACCAGCGCTGTACCGCAAGCGTTGCTCAAATCTTCCAGACAGAAAGACGCCGCTTTGTGAAGATCGAATTCAATGATCTTCACCGGAGTTTGCCTGATATGCTGCCCTCTTTCCCGACGTTACTGCCCTTCCTGTTGTTTGCCTTTGTCGCCTCGATTACCCCTGGCCCCACCAACATCCTGGTGTTGAGCAACAGTGCCCGATACGGCTTGGCGGTCGCCGTGCCGATCATATTCGGCGCCTGCGCCGGGGCCGCGACCATGGTGCTGCTGGTGGGCACCAGTGCAGGTTCGTCGCTGGCCGCCTGGCCCGCCCTGCAAACGGTCATGCAGTGGGCCGGTGTGATGTGGCTGAGTTACCTGGCGTGGCAGATATTCCGTGCCCCGACCGTCGCCATCAGCGCGCAGAAAACCGAGCGCCGCCTGGGCATGTTCGGTGCCGCCAGCCTGCAATTGATCAATCCGAAAACCTGGATGATGGCGCTGGCGGTGGTCAGCGTGTTTGCCGGGGCTGGCGAACAGCGCCTGGTTCATGTGCTGTATCTGTCGCTGGTGTTCTTTCTGATTTCCCTACCTTGCCTCGGCGTCTGGGCGCTGCTCGGCGCGGGCTCCACACGATGGCTGGGTTCACCCCGGGCCATGCAGCGCTTCAACCGCTGCATGGCCCTGTTGCTGCTGGGTTCAACCTGGCTGAGCGTGTTGGCTTGATCCCATTGTCAGTATTTATTCATCGAATACTTGACGAAGCATTGGTTTCTGGTGTTTTCTGAAACCGGTTTCAGCACCATGCGCTCGAACTTATAAATCCAATAAGAAGGTTTGTACCCGTGAACGATTTCTCCGCCGCCCAGCGCAGCCGCGTGACCATGCTCGACGTGGCCGAACACGCCAAGGTCTCCAAGGCCAGCGTTTCACGGTTCATCGGCGACGATCGCGCACTGCTCTCCGATGCCATCGCCCAGCGTATCGAACAGGCCATCGCCGAGCTGGGCTATCGCCCGAACCAGATGGCCCGCGGCTTGAAGCGCGGGCGTACCCGCCTGATCGGCATGCTGGTGGCCGATATCCGCAACCCCTATTCGATTGCCGTGATGCACGGCGTGGAAACCGCCTGCCGTCAGCACGGCTACAGCCTGGTGGTGTGCAACACCGACCGCGACGACGAGCAGGAACGCCAGCATCTGGCCCTGCTGCGCTCGTACAACATCGAAGGCTTGATCGTAAATACCCTCGGCCATCACCGCGACGCGTTGCACGAACTGCACCGGGAGATGCCCCTGGTGTTGGTGGACCGCAAGGTCGAGCACCTTGAGAGCGATAGGGTCGGGTTGGACAACCCGGCGGCCGTCGCGATGGCCCTCGCCCACCTTGAAGAACGCGGCTACCGTGACGTGCTGCTGGTCAGCGAGCCGTTTGACGGCACCAGTTCGCGAATCGAGCGGGTCGCCAGCTTCAAGGCGCAGATCGAGCAGCGGCCCGCGCTTCGCGGGACAAACATCGAAACCGGCAGCGAGCTGACGGCAAATCTGAAAACCTTCCTCGATACGCCCGGCCCTGGCCCGAAAGCGCTGTTTTGCGCGAACGGGATCGCCGCGCTGGCCAGTACCTATTCCTTGCGTGAACTCCATTGCAATCTGTTTGAGGACGTGGGGCTGATCGCCCTTGATGACCTGGATTGGTATCCGTTGGTGGGCAGCGGCATCACCGCCCTCGCCCAGCCGACCAGCGAGATTGGCGCGAGTGCGTTTGAGTGTTTGCTCAAGCGGCTGCGTGGGGATGACGGGCCGCTGCGGACGCTGGATTTTTCGGCGCGGTTGATTGTCAGGGGGTCGACCCTTGGAGTTTTCCGGTGATTGGACGGGCCCCTTCGCTGGCTTGCCAGCGAAGAGGCCTTAAAGATCGCCATTTTTTTTGAACAAAAATGAAACCGGTTTCAGAGGTAAAAAAACAATGAACAAACCTGCCGTTTCCATCAGCCTCTCCAGCTACGGCGCCGATCTGGTACGCCAGCGCGGTCAAGGCAGTTTCATCGACGTACTGGCCGCCGCCGGCGCCTCGCGCATCGAATGGCGCGAAGAATTGCTGACCGCTGAAGACCCCGCTCAACTGGCCAATGCTACTCAAGCCGTGGGCCTTGAAAGCGTCTATTCCTCACCCATGGAACTGTGGCTGGCCGGCCAGGCGAAACCCAATCCCGAGCTGGTCACCGCGCTGCAACGCGCCCAGGCATTCGGGGCCAAATGGCTGAAGGTGTCCCTGGGTTACTTCACCGACAACTGCGACCTTGTGGCCCTGAACCGCACACTCGCACAGAGCCCGGTGCATCTGCTGGTCGAGAACGACCAGACCCTGCAGGGCGGTCGCATCGAGCCGTTCCAGCGTTTTTTTGCTGAAGTCGAGCAACACAACCTGCCCATCCAGATGACCTTCGACATCGGCAACTGGCACTGGCAGGACCAGTCGCCTGCCAGCGCCGCGCGCCTGCTCGGCCGCCACGTCGGGTATGTGCACTGCAAGGCGGTGACCCGCCGCGCCGACGGCAAGCTGGTCGCCATCCCACCCGCCGCCAGCGACCTGCATCAGTGGGAACAGCTTCTGCGGCACATGGCCCAAGGGGTTATGCGAGCCGCGGAGTATCCGCTGCAAGGTGACGACCTGGTGCAACTGACCACTGAACACGTCGCCGCCCTCGCCCACCTGGGCCACGCGCAGCTGGAGAACGCCCATGTCTGAGATCGATATCCTGTCGTTCGGCGAAACCATGGCGATGTTCGTCGCCGAGCAGGCAGGCGACCTGGCCAACGTCGGCGCGTTTCACAAACGCATCGCCGGTGCCGACAGCAACGTCGCTATCGGCTTGTCGCGCCTGGGGTTCAAGGTGGCCTGGTTGAGCCGGGTGGGTGCCGACTCCTTGGGTCGCTTCGTGATCGACACGCTGGAACAGGAAGGCCTGGATTGCCGCCACGTCGACATCGACCCCGCGCACCCCACCGGTTTCCAGCTCAAGTCGCGCACCGACGATGGCAGCGATCCTGCGGTCGAATATTTCCGCCGTGGTTCGGCGGCCAGTCACCTGTCGGTGCACTCGATCGTGCCCGACCTGCTCAAAGCCCGGCACCTGCACGCCACCGGCATTCCCCCGGCGCTCTCTGAAACCGCGCGGCAGATGTCCTTCGAACTGATGACCCGCATGCGCCAGGCCGGGCGCAGCGTGTCGTTCGACCCGAACCTGCGCCCAAGCCTGTGGGCCAGCGAGCAAAAGATGATCACTGAGATCAACCGCCTCGCCGCCCTCGCCCACTGGGTGCTGCCGGGGCTGAGCGAAGGTCGCTTGCTCACCGGTTTCGAAGACCCGGCCGACATTGCCGCGTTCTACTTAGGCCAGGGCGCCGAAGCCGTTGCGATCAAACTCGGCCCGCACGGTGCTTACTACCGCACACACCTGGATCAGGGTTTTGTCGCCGGCGTGCCGGTGCAAACGGTGGTCGACACCGTCGGTGCCGGCGATGGTTTTGCCGTCGGCATGATCAGCGCCCTCCTGGAAAACCACAGCTTTGCCGACGCCGTGCAGCGCGCCAACTGGATTGGCAGCCGGGCGGTGCAGAGTCGTGGGGATATGGAGGGGTTGCCGACCCGAGCCGAGATGTCCGTTGAATTCGAGGCCGTCATCGCCAGCAGGCTGGCTCCCACAAAACCTGTGGGAGCCAGCCTGCTGGCGATGAGGCCGGCACAGTCACTGAGGATTTAACACCTGCTGCGACAAAAACAACAAGCTCAGGAGCATCACCATGAAAACCGCAACCCTCGCCACCCGCCGCTGGTGGTACATCATGCCCATCGTGTTCATCACCTACAGCCTGGCGTACCTGGACCGCGCCAACTACGGCTTCGCCGCCGCGTCCGGCATGGCCGCGGACCTGATGATCACCCCGGGCCTGTCATCGATGCTCGGCGCGCTGTTCTTCCTCGGTTACTTTTTCTTCCAGGTACCGGGGGCGATCTACGCGCAGAAACACAGCGTGAAGAAACTGATCTTCGTCAGCCTGATCCTCTGGGGCAGCCTCGCGACCCTGACCGGGATCGTCTCCAACGCCTACTGGCTGATCGTCATCCGCTTCATGCTCGGCGTGGTCGAAGCTGCCGTCATGCCGGCGATGCTGATCTACCTGTGCCACTGGTTCACCCGCGCCGAACGCTCGCGGGCCAACACCTTCCTGATCCTCGGCAACCCGGTGACCATGCTGTGGATGTCGGTGGTCTCGGGCTATCTGGTGCAGCATTACAGCTGGCGCTGGATGTTCATCGTCGAAGGCTTGCCGGCGGTGCTCTGGGCGTTTATCTGGTGGCGCCTGGCCGATGATCGTCCGGCCCAGGCCAAGTGGCTCAACGACCAGGAAAAACAGGACCTGGAAAGCGCCCTGGCTGCCGAACAGGTCGGCATCAAGGCGGTAAAAAACTACGCCGAAGCCTTCCGTTCGCCGAAAGTGATCATCCTCGCCCTGCAGTTCTTCTGCTGGAGCATCGGCGTCTATGGCTTCGTGCTGTGGCTGCCGTCGATCCTCAAGGCCGGCGCACAGATGGACATGGTCGAGGCCGGCTGGCTGTCGGCGCTGCCTTATCTGGCGGCGGTGATTGGCATGCTGCTGGTGTCCTGGGGCTCGGACAAACTGCAAAAACGCAAACGCTTCGTCTGGCCACCACTGTTGATCGCCTCGATCGCGTTCTATGCGTCCTACGCCCTGGGCGCCGAACATTTCTGGTGGTCCTACACCTTGCTGGTGATTGCCGGTGCCTGCATGTACGCCCCTTACGGGCCGTTCTTCGCGATCATTCCGGAGATCCTCCCGGCCAACGTGGCCGGCGGCGCGATGGCGTTGATCAACAGCATGGGCGCGCTCGGTTCGTTCGGCGGCTCCTACCTGGTCGGCTACCTGAACAGCTCCACTGGTTCGCCCGGCGCGTCCTACCTGTTGATGAGCGGCGCGCTGATGTTCTCGGTGGTGCTGACGATATTCCTCAAACCCGGCGCCAGTGATCGGGAGCGTCCCCCGGTCGCTGTGACCCGTACCGCCGCCCATTCCTGACTGGATGACGACTATGAAAAAGCAGGTTGTTCTGTACAAGAAACTCTCGCCGCTGCTGATGGCCCGCTTGCACGAGCAGGCCGAGGTGACGCTGATCGAGAGCCTCGACGACGAAGGCCTGGCCCGTCTGCGCGAGGCCATGCCCCACGCGCACGGCTTGCTGGGGGCCAGCCTGAAACTGGACGCCGGACTGCTGGACCTGGCGCCAAACCTGGAGGCCATCGCCAGCGTCTCGGTGGGGGTCGACAACTACGACATCGACTACCTGACCGACCGCCGGATCCTGCTCAGCAACACCCCCGACGTGCTCACCGAAACCACCGCCGACACCGGTTTCGCCCTGATCCTGGCCAGTGCCCGGCGCGTGGTGGAACTGGCGAACCTGGTGCGCGCCGGGCAATGGACCCGCAACATCGGCCCCGCGCATTTCGGCAGCGATGTGCATGGCAAGACCCTGGGCATCATCGGCATGGGGCGCATCGGTGAAGCGCTGGCCCAGCGTGGGCACTTCGGTTTCGGCATGCCGGTGATCTACCACAGCCACTCGCCGAAACCGGCGGTGGAGCAGCGTTTCAATGCGCAGTACCGCAGCCTGCCGGAGCTGTTGCAGCAGGCCGATTTTGTTTGTTTGACCTTGCCGCTGACCGCTGAAACCGAAGGCCTGATAGGCGCAGAGCAATTTGCCCTGATGCGTCCCGAAACCATCTTCATCAACATTTCCCGGGGCAAGGTGGTCGACGAAGCGGCACTGATCGAGGCGTTGCGCACGGGACAGATTCGTGGGGCCGGGCTGGATGTGTTCGAGCGTGAACCGCTGAACCTTGACTCGCCGTTATTGCAGATGAACAACGTGGTGGCGACGCCGCACATGGGTTCGGCGACCCATGAGACACGGGAGGCCATGGCCCGGTGTGCGGTGGATAATCTGCTGGCGGCGTTGGCGGGTGAACGGCCGGCCAATCTGGTGAATGTGCGGGCGTGGAAGGCTTGAGGGATTGGGTGTTTGTCAGATAGCTATCGCCAGCAGGCTGGCTCCCACATTGGATCTGTGCCGTTCACAAATCTCCTGTGGGAGCTAGCCTGCTGGCGATGAGGCCGGCACAAACACTGCAAATCCCATAG
>NZ_JAXDEQ010000069.1:0-16216 GCF_035065025.1 Pseudomonas sp. YuFO8
ATCCCATAGCTATCGCCGGCAGGCTGGCTCCCACATTGGATCTGTGCCGTTCACAAATCTCCTGTGGGAGCTAGCCTGCTGGCGATGAGGCCGGCACAAACACTGCAAGTTTCTCAGGCCCGCCGCGCTTCCAGAAGATCCATCGCACACAGCGCAATCCGCCGACACGCATCCGCCAATTTGCGCTGATCCACCACCAGCCCAATGCGAATATGCCCCGCCGCACTCGGCCCAAACGCCTCCCCCGCCAGCACCGACACCCCATACCCCTCCAGCAGCCGCTCGGCGAAATGCTGGGCGGTCAGCCCGGTCTGGCGCACGTCGACCATCACGAACATCCCGCCATCCGGCCGAATCGGACGGATACCCGGACAATGCCTGAGGCTCGCACACACCAGGTCGCGGCGCTGGCGATACTCTTCGCGCATCGACGCCACCTCCGGCAGGTCTTCATCCAGCGCCAGCTGCGCGGCCTTTTGCACGAACTCCGGAATGCCGAACAGCATGCACAACGACAGATGCTCCAGATGGTCACTCAAGGTTTTTGGCCCGATCACCCAGCCCACTCGCCAGCCGGTCATGGCATGGGATTTGGACAGGCTGTTGATGGTCGCCGTACGCTCGGCCATGCCCGGCAGGCTGGCCGGGCTGATGTGTTCGCCCTCGTACAGCAGATCGCTGTAGACCTCGTCGCTGATCAGCCACAGGTCATGCCGAATACACAGCAACGCCAGTTCCTGCCAGATCATCAGCGACAGACTGGCGCCGGAAGGATTGTTCGGGCTGTTGAGCAACAGCGCGCGGGTTTTGGGGGTAATCCGGGCCGCCACGTCCGCCGGATCGACCCGAAAACCGTTCTCCGGACGCACCGGCACCGGCACCACCTTCGCCCCACACGCACCGAACACCCCTTCATAGGTCACGTACATCGGTTCGGCGACTATCACTTCGTCGCCCGGATCGAGCACGCACTGCGCGACCGAATACACCGCGTTTTGCGCCCCGGGCATCACGATCACATGGTCGGCGTCCACCACCTGACCGCTTCGACGTCGATGTCGCCGGGCAATGCTGTCGCGCAAGGCCCGACTGCCACGCGCTGACGAATAGTGGGTGTCGCCGGCCAGCAAGCTGTCGATGGCCGCCTGAACGATGGGCTTGGGTGTATCGAAATCCGGGTCGCCGACCGACAGCAGCAATATGTCGACGCCCTGTGCGCGCATTTCCAGTGCGCGGTCATGAATCTGCCAGGCCGCGGCGCCTTCACCGGCGATGCGTTGGGTCAAGCCTGAATAGCGCATGTATTTCTCCAGTCGCGCGAGTTCCTGACACAACCCTATCTCAAATCGCGAAGCGCGCCACCCTGGCGTTCGAATCCCCTTCAATCGGGATTTTATTGTTCAAAAGGTTGCACCGGCGCATCGCGTAGAAATACCTACACCAGACGGTGCGATAGCTGACAGCCATATCGGCATTTCGTCATTAAAGTCGCCTACCTGTAATTTCTGTCAGGTTCCAAAGTCGTCTGCTTTCGATATAACTGGACCATGCCGACAGCCCTGAATCAGGTGTCTGAAGGCAGGCCGCATGAACCATGCCTTTATGAAGTAGGAAGATTCTGCCGTGCCCACGCCATCATTGATGATAATTGGGAGAGTCCGTCATGTACCGTTCCAACCCAGCTCCAACACGGTCATCGTCAGCCCAGGTCAGTTTCCAGCCACCAGAACCCGCACAACCCAAGCCGATCACACTCACGAACAGGGAAAGAGAAGTCTTGCAGTGGAGCGCTGCCGGCAAATCCTCCTGGGAAATCGGCCAGATCGTCGAATGCACCGAAGCCGGGGTGAACTACCACTTCTGCAACATCCGCCGAAAATTCGGTGTGAGTTCGCGCTGGAGCGCTGTGGTCAAGGCGCTGGAGCAAGGCCTGATTCATCTGCCTTGACCCGCGGCCGGCCAATGCCTGCCGCGATGCACCTGCATCGCGCTGGTGTTGCCGATCGGGGCGCGGCTTCATGAGCCAGCGCATCATTCTTGCCGATGACCATCCGGTAGTGTTGATAGGTGCCAGGACGGCCTTGACCGCATCGCCCGGATCGCCGTTTTCCGTGGTCGCTGAAGCGCTCAACGCCGATGAGCTGATCTATCACCTGGACGTCACACCCTGCGACATCCTGATCAGCGATTATTCGATGCCCTACGGGCGCTTTCCCGATGGCCTGGCATTGATGGGTTACCTGAACCGTCACTTCGGCCACATACCGCTCATCGTGATGACCATGTTGCGCAACCCTTCCCTGCTGCAGGCCTTGCTCAATCACGGTGCGTGTGGCCTGTTCGACAAGCGCAGCCCGTTGAGTGAACAGAAACAGGCCGTAAACAGTGTGACCAAGGGGCGTCGCTATCTCAGCCCTTCTTTTGCCCGGATTCTCGAGGCCCGGTCCCTGCCCCACTGTCGTTCCGACGCGACGGCGAATCTTTCGGAACGAGAAATGGAGGTGGTGCGGTTGTTCGTCCAGGGATTGTCCGGCCGGCAGATTGCCGCGCAGTTGAATCGCAGTGAAAAAACCATCAGCAGGCAAAAGAGAACCGCCATGGACAAGTTGGGACTTGGCCATGACGGTGGGTTGGTGGAGTTTGCCAGGGTGAGTGGATTAGACGGATGAAGTCTTCAGCGACGCACACTCAATCGAGATATTTCATCCATCCACTTTTGAATTTTATCTTCGCGAACCATGTAAGAACGACGCTGATTCTTCTCCAATTTAATTTTGATATTAAGTTCATTTATTCGCCCCTGGTTAGGATTAGGCGCTTGAACAGGTTTTGGCTTCGGTTGCGCGTTTACGGCTTTAGATACTGGCTTCGATGGGCCAGGCAGAGGCATTTGCCCTCTTCCTGATTGGGCGATGTCTCCACTGGCATTTGCAGGTGGAGCCACCTTGGCTTTTGCGTAGACGGGACTATTGTTTTCCAGATTAAAGTTGTCTACCCAGCCGCTGGCCTTACCAGGTCTTGGATGCCGGGTCGAGGTGCTCGGCAGAGGAATGCTTGTGACGGTATCGCTGACAGATGCCGTAGGGACAGTTTTATTGACGCTTTTAATTGTCGTATCGACCTGGCTCCCTGCGAGTATTCCCGTATTGGCTGCGGTCTGACTTGCACTTGTACCCGCCTTATAAACTTTAGTGGGTGCTATGGCTGCAAACTCCCGCGCGTTCTGTTCGATTACTTTTTTTATCCAACCCATATGCCCTGTCGGATCGATAAATCTAATCGGATTCCCCAGGCAATACATATACGCATTCATTCCCCCTTCATCAAAGGGACTCAAATTATCCGGACTATGGAACCGCATCAAGCCCGTACTGAACGCCCGATACCCATTACCCAGCAAATACCAACCGGTTGACGTTTCCCGAAGCTCGCCGTTGTAACCCAACCGTGAACTCGCCGGCTGCTCTGAACTGCTGTGCCCATACGCGGAATAAGCAATGCCATTCGTCATACCCTGCCCGACCTCCCACAGCACACTGTTCTTGTCATCACTGGCCAGCAGTAGGGACTTTGGGCCAGCACCTGCCTGGTGCTCGGCGAGCACATTTCCTTCGGCCCGTACGAAAGTACTGCTGTTGGCACCCTCGATCTGGTTGGCCAGTTCACCGTTCTGGTAGAAACGCTGTTCGTGACTGCCGCCAACAATGCTGCCGCTCAGCGTGTCCAGCGAGTCATAGTGATAGTCACTTTCCGTTCCACCGGCCAAGGCGCTGACGCTGATCAGACGCCCCAGGCTGTCATAGGCCAAAATACGCCCGACTTCGTCCTGCAGCAGATTACCTTCGGCGTCATAATTGAAGTCGATTCTCGGCGGATAGAGCGGGTCGCCAGGCCTGGGTGGAGTCAATACATTGCTCAGCCCGGTCAGTTGACAAGGATCTTGCGGGTTGCTGTATTCGAAATAGATCGCGTGGCGCCCACCCTCGAACGTGGTTTCCACGAAGTCGAGATTGTCCTGGGCATCGAAGCTGAATACTTGTCCCTTGATCACCTTGCCATAGGGGTCTTCAGGCCGCTGGCTGCCCGTGCAGCTGTAGTCGACCAGGCGTCCACGTGCGTCATACGCGTAGGTTTCGTCACGCAGCGTCGTACTACCTTGCTTCAACGAACGCATTGTCAGCCGGTCGACTTCGTCGTACGCCTGGCTCAGGGTCTGAATGACCTGATTGCCCATGTCGAACCTGCGCAGCGTCTCACGGCCGAAATCATCGTACTCCAGGTCGATCTTCAGCCTTTGCGTACCATCGAGGGTGTCGATCGTCTTGAGTTGCCCCACAGTGTCGTAGGTGAAGGTCGAGCGGGTGCTGCCCAGTTCAGTGGCCACCAACCGGGCAAACCCGTCGTACTCGTAGGTCTGGATTTGCCCGAGCACATCGGTATAACTCATCAACCTGGCTTGCCGGCTGTATTCGTAGAACATGGTGTACGGCGTTCCACCGCTCTGTTCACGTTTTTCCGATTTCACCTCACCGGTACTGAAGTACTGGCGTTCAAGGCTATGTTTAATGCCCGCTGCGTCGACTTCTTCAGTGCTGCGCAGGCGCGCGTTTTCAGCGTCATAGCTATAGACGGCGGTACTTTCAACGGCGATCCGCTGCTCCGGGTCTTCACCGAGTTCCGGGCGGTAGACGTAACCGGTTTCCACACCGCTGGGCCGCTTGACGCTTTTCGGCTGGCTTTGCCCCGGATCGAAGTTATAGACACTTTTACGTCCGCCGGTAATCGACACGACCATCCGATCGAGCCCGTCGAAGCCCTGTTCACCCAGTACGCTGCCGTTGACGCTGATCTTCACCGGCAGGTCTTCGCCGCTGTGCGCGGCGTACTCGCGCTCGACTTCGTTGCTGTCGGGCAAAACCGTCCTGGTCATCCGGTCGAAAGCGTCGTACTCATAGCGCGTCCAGTTGCCGGCGGCGTCATATTCCTCGGCGGTCCGCCCGATGCCATCGTAATGGTAGAGATGCTCGCTGATCGTCTGCCCGCCCAGGTCGATACGTTTAACACTGTCGGGTTTGTCGAACAGGTTGTTGACCGTCACGGTTTTGCCCATGCCGTCGAGCCATTGTGTGGTGGTGCGGCCAATCGGGTCTGTGACCTCGTGCTCCTCGACGCCATCGGGTCGAATCACACTGCGCTGCTCACCCCAATCGTCGTAGTTGAACAGGCTGGTCAAGGGCACGTCCGTGGCCCTTTCCCAGTCGATCACGGTCTCGCTGATCAACTGCTCCAGGTGGTTGTAGGTGGCTTTGTAGGTATCGCGAAACGCTTGCGGGTTGCCGCCCAGGGCATCGGCATCGCGGCGTGTTTCCTTGATGACCCGATTGTGCCCATCCAGGTGAGTGATGGTTTCAACACCCTTGACGTCCCTGGCGGTTTGAGTCGCCTGCTGACCATTGGCGTTGACCAGCGAGTAGGTGTAGTTACGGCTGGCCTCGTAAGGCGTGCCCGGCGCCACGGTTTCCTTGGTCACACGCCCTAACAGGTCATACTCGTAGGCGATTTCCACCTTGTTGTCGTCATGGTTGAGCAGTGGCTCGCCATTGAACAGGGAATGCTCCAGGTTGATGATTTTTTTCTGCCCGTCAAAACCGGTCAGGGTGTTGACCGTGTGCAGCACCGCCTCACCACTACGGGCATTTCGGGCCATTCTGTAGGTATAGGCGGTGG
Organism: Pseudomonas sp. YuFO8; assembly: GCF_035065025.1. Taxonomy (NCBI): domain Bacteria; kingdom Pseudomonadati; phylum Pseudomonadota; class Gammaproteobacteria; order Pseudomonadales; family Pseudomonadaceae; genus Pseudomonas; species Pseudomonas sp. YuFO8. The sequence goes on from NZ_JAXDEQ010000069.1 coordinate 5,728, forward strand.
TGGTGGTCTTGCCGTTGAGCGTCACGGCGTCCTGCAACTTGCGTCCGTGCTCGAACGGGTTGTTTGGCGTGTTGATGTATTTGTAGGCAGTGTCCTGCAGCGCCTGGCTCTGGCCATTGATGACCTGCACCAGCGTCTCGTCCTTCATGGCCAGCCAGGGCCCGGAACCGGTCAGTCCCAGTTCCGCGGTGTAGGTGTAGCGGGTCTGCAGGGTCGGGGCCTTGCCGTATTGGGAGGCAGCCGGCTTCACGGTCTTGCTTTTGAGATTGCGCACAAACCCCTGCGGGTCGGGCGGGCAGCCCACCTCGCCTTGCGCCTGGTACCACTCGCTGGTTTCGGTCACGCCGTCGGCGTTGACCTGGGTCAGCAGGTTGCCGAAGTCATCGTAGGTGGTGGTGACGATTTCCTCGTAGCGTGGATTAGTGGTATTGAGCTCACGCCAGGTGCGGGTCACGGTCTTCGGCAGCTGGCAATAGGGCGGCTGGTCTTTGAACGCCAGGCCCGGGACCAGGTGGTATTGGTTCTCGGTCACCAACAGAGTGTGGTCTTTCGTGGGGTCAGTGCTGTACTGGGTCGTTGCCTCCCTGATCAGCAGATGAAAGCAGTTGAACACCCGTTCGGTTTCACGCACGGCCTTTGCAGTGGAGCTGTCCCAGAGTGTTTCATGGGTTGTGTACTCATAGTTGAGCGAGGCGTTGTAGAGGTTGTCCAGGCCGTCGTCGCGGAACGTCTGGCCGCTGCCATTGCCCAGGAAGTTGTAGCCATTCTTGTCGTACGCGTAACGGCTTTCAACAGGCGGTTGGCCGAACCCGGGATCGCGCACATGGGCGTCGACCCGCGGCAGGCTACGGTTGGGCAGGCCCGGAAACGCGTGTGGCGTGCCGGAGTAGCTGACTGATTCATGGCCGCCGGTGGGCGTGTACACATGTTCCAGGCAGGTCAGGCCGCTCTGTTGCACATAACCGAAACGCCAGGCGGCCTGGTCTGCGGTGGGCAAGACCAGGCTACGGGTTTCACCGCCACTGATGTTCATCAGGAACAGCGCCTCGAACGCACTGCCCGGATGCAGTTTGATTTTCAGCTGGTTGGTGGTCCGTTCGAGGCTGAGCAACAACGTGCCGTCGGCGTTACTGATGCTTTTGAGCAAGGGGTCGGTGCCATACGCGTCGTATTCGAAGTCGACACGGTGCCCCTGGGGCGACTCCATGCGCGAGGGCATCGCGAATTCACCCTGAGTGACTTCGAGGATCTCCACCAGGCCGGACTTATGCTCGACGCGGTACTTGGTCTTCTGGTTTTCCCGGAATTCATGAAAATGAAATGAGTCGACTTTCTTTTCCGGAATAACCGTGACGCCGCCGCCCAGATTGACCTTGAACGTTTCACCGGTGTAAAGCGACAGAATGCGGCTGGTGGGGTGGTATTGTGACAACCTCAAATTCCAACCTTTGCCGAATCCGCTGTCACGGGCATTAAGGGGGTTGAAGTTGAGTTGCAATGGAACGACCGGGCCACACAGATTGTTGGCCTTGAGTTCGGGCAATGAAACAGCACAAGCAAATTGGCCGGTGCGTGGGTCGACCCGGCTTTCTAGAAAAGTCATGAAATTAAACGCATTGGAATGCACGGCTGTGGAACTGGCCATGAAGAACTTCCTCCTGCAGGGAAGTTGAAAGCGGGGAACAAAGGCGTCTAAGCCCATGTGCGGGAGTTACATATATGCGAGTTATCAGTTCACAGGTTGCGAGCGTTCTATATAAACGCAGCTAAGCCGTTGATTCAGATTTTCTTTTTCAAGGTCCTCACCTACCCAGCTGTCTTCTTCTACGCGGGTATATCTGCCCGGAAGCAGAGCGCCTTTTTTAGCGTCTCTAAGACTATCTATGGAAATATGCTTATCTCTCTCGGGAGTCTGGCTCCAGGTCGTTGGCTGTTTAACCGTCTTCAGCTTGATGAAGTAATTTCCTTTCGTCTTCGCGTCCGAACATGCAGCATTTTCATACAGGTGGATCAGCGTGGCCGAAGGGACGTTTTCAAACCAAAAGTAAGCCACTTTGTTGTTTTCGCAGTGTGAATTACCGCTGAAGTCAAATACTTGCGTTGTCGCAGGTACAGCCAAAGTACAAACCTCTTTAGTGCTGGAATCCATGAAATGGACGATCCCGGTCAGGTTTTCTGGTGACGATTGTTTCGTCGAGTCTGTTTGTGCAGCGGTTACAAAGCCGTTGAATCCAAATGAAAACAAAATCCCCGCGCAGGCAGCTACCACAGTTTTTGAGTGAATCATTGTCGAATACCTCGAGTATTGTCGGAATCGCGCAAGAGCGCTGGAACTTACCTCTGCCCGACTTTAGCATCGCTGGCGTGTTTGACAACCTAGCAGTTCTGTTAGTACCCAATGCTGTTTCTTCGGCGTAAAACGTGGTGAACAGTTCAGTTTTTCGTGGGTTGAAGTCCACACATCAATCGCGTGAGCGTGAGGAGTTTCTCGATGGCAGCTGGTGACCTGAAGGCGCCGATCATCCCCCTTCTGATCAACAATACGATTGATCCGGATGCCTTGAACGGCGGTCCCCTCGCCACGTATGCCAAGTACTCCGATCCGGTGCTCGGCGACATCCTCTATCAGAGTTGGCTGGGGCTTGCGCAAGACGGCACACCCGTAGACGTCACGGATATCCCGATTTATGTAGATCCGGACAACGAAGGCGAACACGGTTTTCTGATGGAAGTGGCAAACAAGTTTGTACTGGACCTGATTTACGGCCAGGTGTTTTATTCATTTTATCTTGTACGTTTCCCTGGAGAACCGAAGGAAGAATCCAAGAGGATTCATTTCGGTATCGGCAAGGAAGCCTGGTTGTCTGGGCCCCAGATAAAAGAGTCACATGATAGCCAACTCGACCCTCATCCGGAGCAAACCTATACCTACATGACTATTGCAATGCCACCTTACGCGGCAATGTCGAACGGAGATAAGGTCAAGCTTGTCTGGAACGGGACACGTGCTGACACTGAACCTGGTCCCGTCGTCAACATTCCGGTCAAAACCCTTAACGATAGCGATACCGACACTACCAACAATCCTGGCCAGGTACTCAGCTGGCAAGTATTAAGAAGTCATGCGATAGCGTTGAGCGGAGGGTCGATTGACCTGCATTATGAAATTACCTATGCGTCGCAGAGCGCGCATGAAGTTACCACCTCGGCGCAGCGCCGTTTTTTGGTCACCGCTCCTGGCGCACCTGAACTTGGCCAGCCAAGTGTCAAGGGCTTGATCGGCACCGAAATCAACCCAGGGTTGTTTCCCGACGGAATTGTCGTGGTGGTTCCAGTGTATCCCGGCATTCGCAGGGGGGATGACGTGCTGGTCTACGGGACTCGCACCGGCAATGGAAGCAGCCCAGGCAAGAATACCGTGCAGTCGCTGAGAATCGATCAAACCAACATTGGCAGCGGCAAGATTGAAGTAACCCTTCCTCCCATCTGGTTGGAAGGCAACCTTGGCGCCACGGTGTCACTGCGTTACCAGTATGCACGGGCCGACGCCGCGGGTTCCGGGGTTCCTCTCGAACTAAGCGTGCGCGCACCGCTGGTAATGCCTACGCCAACCGTGGATCGCAGCGTAGTGGTAAACAGCCGCGTCGAGCTGGATCCGATAATGGCCATCAGTGGCGCTTTTATTACCATTCCCAAAGATGCCACGGTAGGGAAAGACGATTCGGTGGTGGGCCACTGGAAAGGTGAGCGCGCCAACGGCTCTTGCGACGTTTCAACATACAGTCAACTTGACCCGATGAAGTTCAAGGTCCCATCGAACATCATACCACCGAACTTCGGGCAAACCGTTGAAGTGAGTTATAGCGTGCCCGGGCAAGTATCCACCCCGGCATTGAAAGTCTATATCCGTCAGTTGAGCAGTCATCCACGCATCGAATGCGATCAAGCCCAGATTGGTTCACCGGCCACTTTAAAGCTTTCGGATATTCCGGATGAAGGCGCCGGATTGAATATCGGCCTTTGGTCATTTATTTCCACTGAACAAACGGTACGCCTGAGGTTAACCGAAGGTGCCACCATTGATCGGGACATCATTGCCATGCGTCCCGTGACGCTTGCCGAGACCACGCTTGGTGTCAAGTCTCGTCTGCTGAAAACAGACCTGGCGGGCATTGCGTTGAACAGTACGTTTACATTGAGGGCCAGCGTAAGTTTCGATGGTGGACACTCAGTCGTGGTGTTCAACAATCCGTTACATTTGAAATTGCTGGCTTGAACCGAGAGTAACTAATTAAAAGTTTGGAGTAATCGAAATGAGCAAGTTGCCGCTGAAAGAGATGTTGAAAGAGATGCAAGGAAAATCCTGGACCTATGGTTGGGATGCGCTGACCCTATACGATCAATTTGCGGCAAATAAACTGCTGTTTCAATTGTATGTTGAACGGTTTAGTAGCGAAGACGGATATATCAAACCTATTTCGATGGTAATTAATGACGGAGGTGGTGATGCCAAAATCCATGGCTTCGCATTGAAATTTCAGGCCCCATCTTTGTCGTTTGAGAACTCGGACCCGACCAAGGCCCCATTGACAACCCTGACCATGCCTATGGTCGGAGGTATGATTGTGGGTACCAGGACAGAAAACAATGTGGTCCAGGTCTCACGAATGGTTCAGGTGCTGCCATTGTTAGGGCCAAAATTATTGATGCAGCAAGAAATCACCAAGGGCGGAGTGGATGGGCTAGGTAAAGTTATTATCAATCTCAATGATGCTAAATACTTCAAGGCAAATTTTAGCTTGGGTCCTATCGATGAGTATGATATTGGCAGATTCTTCGAACAGTTCTTTAAAGAGAACCTATCACCCAAGATGAAGATTTTCGAACTGGGTGAGTTGACAGGGTTCGAGAATGGGCCGCTGACGCCCAATAATTTTGAAATAAAAACAAGGAAGGCCGAACCTTTGGCTGTGCTGGGGGATGAGGAGTATGGCAAAGGCTTGCTCATGTTGTTCACCACCCTGCAAGGCGGTGAAGACGGAAGAAGTTTTCCGAGCGATAAAAATATATACCCTCTACCATCGGATGAGGGAGGGACCAAGTATACAGGTGGCATGCTGCTTTCGAGTCGAGTGACATATGACAAAATCATGCGAGCGCAGGCTATCAAAGATATCGGCAATGGTATTGAGTTTCTGGACTACGATTCGTATGGGGGGCAAGACATCGCCTGGAGTTTGCGGGGTAGTGCGGGCGAAATAAGCCAAAAGTTTATTCATGAGTACAAGGTTCGTAGTGACGATTTCGAGGCAGTTTTTACAGCGGATTTGTACGCTCGTTTCGTTCAGGATGAAGGAGGTGAGGCGCTCACTATTCGGTCGATGGGTGATCATATAGAGTTTGTACTGAAGAAGTCATATGTTCTAGGGTTTCATCGGATCGTTTATAATGATTGGCCATTCCCGGATGATGAAGCACGGGGGGATCTGTATTTCACCTGTAACTACAGCGTAAAGTTTAAAGTTGTTCTTGATGAAGTGACGGGGGTCGTCAGTTTTGATTTTGATGAGGACTCCACTGTCTTCGAGATGGATCTGTCGGGATATGAGCATTTACATGATCTCCTGTGGGAAGGGATCAACATGAAGGCCAAAATCGAAGGTTTTTTCCGGCCAAAAGTGTATGACCTGCTAAAAAAATTAACTACGCCGACCATCGACACCTTTTTCACACGTAATCTTCTGTTTCCCAACCTCAATGCGTTGCAGTTGACCGACGCCTTTGCGCCTGGAGACCTGGCGCTATTCGGCAAGATAGACCCGCTTCGCACTACTTTGACGCTGACACCCTTGATGTCGGCCATGGGGGCGGGTGATAAATTGCAATTCAGCCTGAGCCCTACGCCAACAGATCTTGAATGGTTTGCGGAGGATGTCGACGGAAACATGCCGCTTCCCAACGCCATCAGTTCGACTGGGCTCTTTACCGCGCCTTCTCAAAGTGAAATGCAGGATGGTTTTGTCGCGGTGCGCGTAACCGCCAAGGGAAAGATCGATGGTCAACCTGTGCGAACTTCGGCCCTGGTTAACGTGCTCCACAGTACTACGGTGGTCAGCCCGATGTATGACACCTGCAACAACTCAGGGAGCGAAACAACGCTGGAACTTTCTGCCCAGGCCGTTGGCGAAGGAAAACTGGAATGGGATATTTCAACGAAACAGTGGGGGTCAACATTGGCCGCAGACCCTTCGAGACCCGACGTTCGTATCTATACCGCCGGGACGAACATGGACGCCAATGTGCCTTTTCCCATTGATATTATCGACGTGAAAGATACCAGGACAGGTACAACGTCATCTATCTGTGTATTAATCAAGAAAAATGGGCCTATTCTCGCAACTATGGCAATGGACGAGTCCAGTGACCCCTCCAAAGGGTATGTGAAATTTCAGTTAATCGGCGAAAGTGGACCCATTGAAAATATTCCGGGCGTTATTACTTTGACTTGGGAAATATTGCATGGCGTCGGTGAGGTTGACGAAAAAACTGGAGTCTACACGGAGCCGAAGGAAATTGAGCCTGGGAGCTTTGTCGTTTTGATGGGGAGGGCAGAGATTCATGGCGCTAACATTAATTTTTATGGGCGTACAGCCATTCCGTTACCGCTCGACAAGTTTGCAGATCTTTCAAGTGCGGTGAACAATACCATTCTCAATGGCTAGCTTCCAGCTGCAACATTAATAAATCGTTCCGGCAGCCATGCTGCCGGATTTTAAAATACTCTCATCAGTCAGGCGGAGTATATGGCTACTTATTCATTGGAACAACTCACTTCCCGAATGTACGGCAAGTCGGTAACCCGCAACTGGGACGCCGTGGTGTTCATGGGCCGCGACAAGGTCAACAGCCTTCTGGAACAGCAGTACGTAAACCGCTCCAGTCGGGACAGCTTCTTGAAGCCTATTGACGGCACGCCGGCAATGACTACGGATGGTCAAGAGGTTCTCCAGTTGAGCGCGCTGCGACTGGGCCATCCGCGGTTAGGTTTTGGGAAGGCGTCGTTGCGTACTTCGCGAGTGACTGCAACCCTGCCTATTGTGTCAGGGAGTGTCTCTTATGTGATTAAAGGCGATAACCAAACCGCCGGAAGAATTCTTTACAGCTATGAGGTGAGTGCCAATCAAGGCTTCAACCTGACCATGGACATCGATCTGGCGCAGAGCCAGGGGACGGTCAATGAACAAGGTCGTGTCCTTGTCGATATCGGCGAGGGCTATGACTGTCGTTGCAATCTGGTGAGCGACGTCAAGGGACAGCAGGACCTGGGGGATTTTTTCAAGGCGTTGTTCCTGGCACAAAAGCCCGAAGACCGTGTGTATGAACTGGGCATACTCGAAATGCAGGACGCTGATCGGCTGGCGCCACGCTCATTCGCTATCCGGACCATGGCGACCGACGAACCCCAGGCCCGTGGCGCGGAATACAATGGCGATGGGGCAGTGGTGATGCTGGTCTGTACCAAAGGGAATCCCGATGAGGGCGACGATGTTTCAGACGGCGCATTCGATTACCTGATTCCCAATGACCGGCATCCGCAAACCAATAAACCACTCTATTCGGGGGCGTTGGTGTTGGCCAGTCGGGTGGGGTTTGATTGGTTTATTCAATACCCCATACAAGACATGGTTGGCCATGGCCTGTCATTTGAGCGGATTACTGAATCCAACGACATCGCACGATCCCTGAAGGCTGCTACCGGTAGAATGAGTATGCCGGCGTTTCATTTTGAGTGGTTTAATAACGAAAATCGCGATAAAGGAGAAGCGTGGAGTGTCGGAGAGCACCATCTCAAGTTTTACTCGGCGTACCCTGACTCTGCCTTGCGCGTTCTTCCGACACAGAGTTCGCAGCTGGCGATCAAGTGGACTAATTTTCAAAAGTTGCCTTATTTAGTCAAGGTTAAAAATCTGTTAGGTACCAAGGAGTTTCATTCGGATGCGGATATTCAGCATAACGTTGATGTTCTGTTCGACCTTGTCGTGGATCCGTCTAATAATAGCCTGAGCTTTGTTCCTCGCACTCCTGTTGCAACATTTTTCGAAAATTACAAGCCTGTTATTGACAGCTTTATGTCTCTAGAGCTTCATGGCGCGATTTTTGATTTCGTTCGCTCGGAAATACAACCAAAGTTGCGGGAGTACGCAGAATTTTTCCGTGACGCCGCACGATTCAAAAGTTTTGGCTTACCTGAAATAAGCGTGCTCTCCATCAGTAACCTGTTATTCCCCCAAAGCAATGCCTTGCAACTGACACAAGCCCGACTTCCCGGCGATCTGGCGATGTTCGGTCAAATCAACCCCAAAGAAACCACCTTTACCATCGATCCGCTGCTGCCCGTAGTCAAGGCCGGTGATAAACAGGATTTCAGCATCCGGAAACTGGGTTTTCGCGCGTCAGCAGTTACCTGGGGCGTTCGCAGTGTCAATGGCTCTCGGGCGGTGGGTACCATTGTTGAGAGCGGTGATACGGCTAAGTATGAAGCCCCGGACGCACTGTTGCTCGATGGCAGTGCAGTGCAAAACGTGATCACCGCGACCTATACCGACCCGGAGACCGGCAAAGAGGTTACAGCCTCCGCGTTGGTGACGGTAGTGCTGGAGAGCCTGGTCGTGACCCCTTCGCTGTTGCAAATGGACATGGGCGATGACAAGCGACAAAACGTTACGCTCAAGGCCACTTCCCTGAGCGGCTCCGCCCCGACCTGGAAGCTGCTGGGCGACCTGGGCACGCTGACGGTCAACGGCAATGAAGCCACCTACACGCGGCCGACCACGCCAATTGGCAAAACCCTGGAGTCGGTGCTGATCGAAGTCAGGGACGGCACGTCCGTAGCGATTGCCACCATACTGTTGCGCGACGGAAACTTCTCGCTAAGAGTCATGCCGTTGATTCAACCAGGCTTGCCAGCGGGAGGCAGCACGTTGCTCAGCGCTCCGTCGGACATTCCGGGCGATATGTTGACGTGGTCGGTGGTGGCTGGGGAAGGCTCGGTCAAGGGCGGACTGTTCACCGCGCCGAATCACATCACGCAACCCTACAGTGTAGTGAAGTGCACAGTAGCGGACGTGGTTTCTGGTTATTGCATCATTCATTTATCCAAGCATGCCCGTCAGTCTTCCTGGTACGAGCTGGATATTTTCGAATTTGTGGTAAGTACGCCGCCTACTGTCTATGCCAATGGCTTGCAACAGGCAAAAGTAGAAGTCAGGATCAAGCCTACCGATGTGGACGGCAACAAAGTGGAGTTGTCGGACACTGAATTCAATAGTATTCGACTAGTCTCTGCAGTGGAGAAAAATCCATTGCCCGAAGTCGGTACGGACGGTGTGCCCGTCGGCGGTAGTTGGTATTACACCGAGGAGAAGGGTGATTACATGCCTTATCCTGGTCCCGCTCTTACAGTTGATAATTCGAGAGACCCAGCCCGTAGTGAACGGACCAAGGAGTTCTATGTTCAATGTCACAATCTTGAAGGGCTGAAAGTTTCTGCCAGAATTACAAGTGATAGTCATATGACATTTTATTCCAATCCATCCCCCCTGGACGATGAAGGCAGTAAAAAGCTCATCACGCTCTACGCTGTGGAGCCACCTGAGGGGGGAACGGTAGGCGGAGTGAGATTCACCCTTAATGGGCCGAACCGTGTTCCAGGCGACGGCGAAGATGACGTCGACCTGAATACCGTTGATTACTATTACTTGAGATTGCTTATCAAGGACAAACAGGTCGACATAAAAAAAGCCGCATTTAACGGCCATAAAAGTATTGTCAAGTGGGAAAGTGATTCCTTGCTTGAAGATGTCCATAGCATTACAGGGTACGCATTTCCCGGTGACAAGGATGAACAAGGTAACACGAAACTGCATTTCGACGACATTCTATGGCGGCGCATGAAAGGTGTACCACCGAAACAAATAATGACGCCTGGAAGCTCTGTAAAGGAAGGTGAAATCATGATCAGTCTTCATCGCCGGGAGTACTGGCAATACGACAGGTACGTGAAATCCGATTTCGAGAAAGCTTTGAATTTGATTGTTCATGACCAGTATGGGAATGAACATCGCGTTGCTATCGGCTTCGATGGCGTCGATCGAAACAGGCTGAGTATTGTCGGGCAGTAGACCTGAACAGCTTTTGAAACAGGCTGACATTTATCGAATAACGTCGACAACAGATCGTATCGTTGGCATTTGCCCATGGGTTTATATAAGGCGGAAAAGTTATGGCTACTTATACATTGGAACAACTCATTTCCCGAATGGACGGCAAGTCGGTAACCCGCAACTGGGACGCCGTGGTGTTCATGGGCCGCGACAAGGTCAACAGCCTGCTGGAACAGCAGTACGTAAACCGCTCCAGCCGGGACAGCTTCTTGAAGCCTATTGACGGCACGCCGGCAATGACTACGGATGGTCAAGAGGTCCTTCAG